>UQVI01000031.1 GCA_900544515.1 uncultured Oscillospiraceae bacterium
TTGCTGACGCAAGGCAACAGCGAAAACTTCATAAATTCGCTTTAATTCTGCATTTGGGGCAGGTTCGGATTTCTCTCTATTGCCTAATGTAATAATATAAACAAAAAGGGTCTCGAGAACGCCGATTCCTGCAAATAAACAGAAACACCATTGAAATATCGTATGGGCGGATTCAATATCCGCCCATATGTTTTTTCAATATTACGGGACGATACCTCAGCTTTTCCGGGAGGTATTTCTATTGCAGGAAAGAAATACAAATGATATAATATAAATATTATAAAAGGGGAGTGAAAATATGAACATTCTTGTTCTTGATGATGAGGCGGAAATTGCAGATTTAGTTGAGGTATTCCTGAAAAATGAGGGGTACACCATTTTCAAATTCTACAAATCAAAGGCTGCACTTGAATGCATTGACACTGAACAGATTGACCTGGCACTCCTTGATGTAATGTTGCCTGACACAGACGGCTTTACCATACTGCGGAAGATACGTGAAAAAGGACTGCTTTTCCCTGTAATTATGCTGACAGCAAGAGTTGAAGATACTGATAAAATCACAGGGCTTACTCTTGGTGCCGACGATTACATCACCAAGCCGTTTAATCCCCTTGAAATGGTATCACGTGTTAAGGCGCAGCTGAGAAGATACACCTGCTACGGCAACAGCAAAAGAAATGAAAATATATTTGACTATACAGGACTGATTGTAAACAAGGACACTCATCTTTGCACCCTTTATGAAAAGCCTGTACAGCTTACACCGATTGAATTCAAAATCATGTGGTTGCTCTGCGAAAATGCAAACAAAGTTGTTTCAACGGAAGAAATCTTCGAAAAGGTGTGGGGCGAAAAATATCTGGACTGCAACAACACGGTTATGGTACATATCCGGCGAATACGCGAAAAGCTGAATGAACCATCAAGGAATCCGAAATTTATCAAAACTGTATGGGGAGTAGGATATAAAATTGAAAAGAAATAACAGAAAATTAAAAACAAAAATCCTTTTAAAATATTTTCTCACCCTGATTCTTTCAGCTGTTTTATGGATATTTTTAACACTGATTTTAGCCGATTCGATTTTAACTTTTCTTGATAATATTAAAGACAATATCTTTATTTACGATGTTTCTGCCGACTACGATTTTTATGTTTTATTATACCTTGCCTGCTCGGTCGGACTGTATTTAATACTCGCTCTGATTATCAGCCTGATTTACCTTTCAAGGACTGCAGGCTTTCTCGACAAAAGCTATGATGCTTTTTCAGGCATACTGGATGACGATTATATTGCACCTGACCTGCCGAGAATGATTAAACCCATACATACCAAAACACAGAGCAATATTAAAAATGCCCTCAAATACCGTGAATACCTTGCGCAGGAATCCGAACAGCGTAAAAATGATTTGGTTGTTTATCTTGCCCACGATTTAAAAACACCGCTGACATCAATCGTAGGTTATCTTACCCTTTTGAAGGAAGCACCTGAATTGCCTGCGGAATACCGCGCAAAGTACACGGATATCACCCTTGAAAAGGCGTACAGACTTGAACAACTTATCAACGAATTTTTCGATATCACCAGATTCAATCTGCAGTCGATCGCTCTTGAAAACAATCACATTGATTTAACGATGATGATCAGTCAGATGGCAGAGGAATTTTATCCTGTTCTGAAAGAAAGAGGTTTGAGCTGCAACGTATCCATTCAGAGCCGAATTCATATTGTGGGTGATGCCGATAAGCTTTCAAGAGTTTTTGACAATCTTATGCGAAATGCAGTCAGCTACAGCTATCCGAATTCACAGATCACAATTTCGGCTCATACACAAAACGGAAAGGTAATCATCACCTTTAAAAATCACGGTGACAAAATCCCTGAGCAGAAGCTGAATATGATTTTTGAAAAATTCTTCAGAGCTGACAATGCACGCACAAGTGCCACAGGCGGTGCAGGGCTCGGACTTGCAATTGCAAAACAGATTGTTGAGCTGCACGGCGGTACAATCACCGCACAGAGTGATGATTATTACACAACCTTTACTGTCACACTTAATTTGTAAGAAAATCTTAAGAATTCCGATAATAATACTTAAAACAAATAAACCTCCTTTTTGATATAATTTAGCCAAAGAAGAGGAGGTTTAAAAATTATGTATAATAAAAGAAATCAGAAAACCGACAGACAGGGCAGACTGCTGATACTGTCCGTTATCATTATTTTAATAATCGGCGGTGCCGTTTCCTTTTTCGTTGTGAGGTCAAACTCTGCCGATTCACAGAACAATGTAATCTACACAAAGGATAAAAGCATTACCGATTACGATACTGCAAAAAAGGCAGTAAGTGACTATGCAGAAAAACACCGTTTCAGCCTTGACGATTATCCTGAGAGCCTTATCGAACTGCTTGGCAGAAACAGTGAAGCAAAGGATTTTGTCCTTTCTTATCCTGAGGAAAAGGATAAAGACCACAAGGTTGATTTCAGCGAATACAGGAACTGTAAATCCGTACCCCTTTTTATGCAGTGGGACAAGCGCTGGGGGTACGAAATGTATGGCGATGATGTGGCAGGCTTAACTGCCTGCGGACCTGTCTGCCTTTCAATGGTATCTGTATATCTTTTGCAGGACGCCAAATATTCACCTGACTATATGATTGATTGGGCAAAGAAAAACGGCTACTGCGTTAAAGGGCACGGTTCACTGTGGACGCTAATCAGCGAAGGCGGTAAAAAGCTGGGGCTTGATGTAACAGAAATCCCTCTTGACGAACAGCGTATCATTAACAATTTAGAGGTCGGCAATCCGATTATCTGTATAATGGGTCCCGGTGCGTTTACGTCAACAGGTCACTTTATTGTACTGACAGGATATGAAAACGGAAAAATAAAAATCAATGACCCTAACAGCTATTCAAATTCCGAAAAAGAATGGGAATACGATGATATATATGATCAGATTAATAATCTGTGGGTGTTAAGGCAGCAATAAAAAATGAAGGACAGCAAGGTTAGCTGAAGTAACCTTGCTGTCCGCTTTTAATTTTCAGGAGGTATGTAATCCGTAATTGTTACTCTTGAATTTTCCTGCTTTTCCCGTCCGAATATTTCTTTGCCGTCTTTGGTCCGAACAGCTGTAACATACAATGAAATCCGCTGATTTGCACCATTCACAAGATTCGTATCAATCAGGATATTATTTTTGGTTGCCTTATAGGTATACTTTTCATATTCTCTTGTTGTCTCTATCCATTTCGCAACCGTTACATTGTAATATTCAGCATCTTCTATTTCTGTCCAATATGCATAAATGCCGTTTTTGCTTTTATCATATTTAAAGCTGAGAGAATCAATTACACCCCACATATAGTAATATTGAGAAAAGTTATAGCCATTATATGAATATCTTACACGTATTGTGTTTCCCGAATTCTCTCCAACAGTTGTGTCCTTACCACCGACTTCTATTTTGATGTAAACATCTGACGGTGACACATCAACGGTTTTACCGTTTTTAAAGGTATATGTGAACTTGCTTTCACTTGCATCAAACTCATCGCCCGCTATAAAAGTCTTTCCTTGATTTGCATCATAAGTCATTTTAAAGCCTTGATTGTTGAACGATTCTACAATATATATTGTTCTTGTATCTGAATATGTCTTTCCGTCTAGCGTAGCAGTAAAAACAGCCTCATATGTTCCAGCTATATCCGTGTCGATATTGCTAAGGGTAATCTGTTTATCCTGTGCTCTTGTAAAATTCTCATAGGACTGAAGCTTATATATATATCGCTTTATGATATCTTCAACACTTGTTCCGACAATAAATGTATCCTCGTCACTTGAATATTCGGGTTCTACAATAAGATTAAGATTGTCGTACCCCTCTTTGTAACAGAAAACTTCAATTGATGGTATATAATAATATCTGTAGAGATATTTTTCTCTGTCTAATGAGAATTTCAAATCGCCAAAAGCTGAATTGATCGGACTGTTTTCCGTTATTGTACCGCCGTTCCAGGTATTGTTTGTTATACCGTCCTCATCATTTTCAAAAATGCAGAAAGCATAAACTATATCATCAATCGGTATATTACCAGAGCTGCCATCAGCAAATTTTGCAACGAACTCAAATTTGCTTAAATCAGGAGCAACCATATCATCAACCTTGATTTTTAACAGTTCAGGTGCATTTTTTACACGAAGCTCTTGTATCTCGTAAACATGACAAGTTCTGTATGTATATACTGTACCGTCAGGCAGCGTAAGTGTCGCATTCTGCCATCCTGTTTTATTTTCGTCATCAAGCTGCGCATACAAATAATTACGCCCTGTCTGTATTTGATACCAAGGGTCATCGGTCATTTTATCATATGCGGCATTATATTCTTTCCTTGTTAAATCTTTATTATTTAAGCCGTATTTTTCATATAAATCATCAAGCATATGATCATACGATAATACACCATCACCCATACATTTAAGCCAGCATCTTGTTGCAAGCTGTTCTTCTTCCTTTCCGAACACGGTGTATGCTTCTGCACGCTGCATTGGTGCATAACCCTCGTCGCCGTAAACAAAAACGTTCATAGACATAAGATATGTACCATCATAAAATATATCTATAAGCTGATAGCCAAGTGTATAAGGGTCGTACCCATAAAAATCCAGCTGACTTGGAACAAATTTAGTATATGAACCGTTTGAAAAAGTGTCACTGAAATGCACCCACAAAGTCCAGTCGGAGCCTGTTATAACTCCAAAATTATGTGTTCCGTCAATAGGCTGGCTTGATTTAAGATTAGGTATAATTCCGTCGCTGTATATATCTCTGCCTATTCCCAATTCCTCGCCATAATAATACAGAAATTTCGGATAAAGGTTTGTATATGGATTGGGCTTAATTTGTGCACTCATTACTACATTTCTGCTTACAACTGTATATCTTTCTGATACAGTAAAGCCTTTATAATATACAGTAAAGGCTTTTGAGGTTCCCAGTGTTTCAATGGATGTATCAAGTCCTAAAACAGTAAAGGATTCCTCATCATCTGAATAATATATTTTTTCTTCAGGTGCATTCTTGTAATAAACATAGATATAAAAATTGCTCAAATCATCCCCGACATAAAAACGACTGGTCTCTATACTTATTTTTTCAATATCCTTTACTAACACCTCAGCAGCTTTGACAACAATTTCAAATTCAAAATCTGCTTTGTCCGCAATTCTTACCGTTATCTTTTGTGTTCCGATTTGTGAAAAATCAGCACCCTTGATAATCTTCATATCATACGGATAATACCAGTCGGAATAGCTGCCGTCGGAATACAAGAGCTTAGCTCTCATCCCGTCAAGGCTCAGCTTTGTATCCTCTGTAGTATAAATCAGCTTTGTAGGGAAGGACGCCTGCACACCTGTAACCGTTCGCTCTGTCTTATGGGCAGTTTTCTTAAGCGTAATTTCAAAAGCAGCACTTGCGCCGTCATACGTAACAACGATTTTCTGCGTGCCTTCTAATGCCTTATTATAGCCCTTGAAAGTGCAATCTGCGGTATTAACCGTTCTTGTTGCTCCGCCGTCATAAACCGCTATGACAGTCAGACCTCTTGTGTCAAGACTCTCACCCCAGAGATATTCTGTCTTAAAGTCCTTTGAAAATTCAAGACGCAGTGCAACAGGCTTTGCATCCTCTTTAATCTCAACAACCACATTCTTTATTTCAGGCTTGGTGGTCGTCTGTGCAGGTATTTCACTTTTTGCTTTTTCGGTTGTTGCCTGTACCGCTGCCGGCTGTTTCTTTTCTGCTTTTGTTGCAGGCTGAGTTGTTGATTCAACGTGCTTCTCAGTTGTTGTAACAGGCATTTTATCAACAACGATTTCATCCTCTTCATCGGCACTTGCTATGATGCCCCAGTCCTGAAACTTTTCTGAAATAGAATTCACAACCTCCTGTGCAACATTATAATCAAACATCTTAGCAATAACTGTATTGGCAGTTAAGGCAGACAAAAGAATGATGCAGGCAATAAGTGATGCACGCATACCACGGCTCAGATATTTAAAGCCGTTTGTTTTGCAGGCTGCCATAATTTTATCACTGCTCATCATCGGAATTAAAACTGCAAAACCATTATCTTCCTTCTGCTCAAGCGCAATCAGCATATCTGTGCATTCATCAACCAAATCACAGTCTATATCATCCGTATCCTTTTCAAGCTCTTCATCAATCATTTTGTTAAGCATTGCCTTAAGCTCTGTATTAAAATCCTTATCATCAAAAAGGGAGTTGATAACCTTTTCATTAACCAAATTATTCATATTATTTCTCCTTTCTACCAGTCAATACTGACCGATTGCTTTATTTTTTCTCTCAGACGCTGCAGACGTTTTGCTGCCGCTGTTTTGGAGATATTAAGTCTTTTTGCCGTTTCTTCAATGGTAAAATCATATATGTATTTATATGCCAGGAGTTGCTGCTCGTCAGGTGTGAGAATCGTATTCAACTGTTTATTGAGCATTTCATAATCAATATTGCTGTCCATTTTATTCTGCTCGTCAACAAGCTTATCCTCATAATCCGAAATAGGAACTATCCGGTTATTGCTTTTTGTCTTTTCTTCAAAGCATTTTAAAACAAAGTTGCCTGAAGTTTTATAAAGAAAGGCTCTCGGATTCTTGATTTCTTCGCCGCTGAGCATTTTTTTGTATAAAACCATAAATGCATTCTGCATACAATCCTCCGCACTGTCCTTGTCCTTCAGTTTAACAAGGCACATTTTATAAATAGGACTTTTGTATTCATTATATATTTGTGTAAATCTATCCTGAACAGCTTTCCTTTTATTATTACTATCCAAACAACACACCTCCCTTTTAATCAGGTAAATTGTGATTTAAATCGCGTTACCTGTTAAGTAGTACGGTCAAAGCAGCAAAAGTTGACACAATTATATAATAATCTTAAAAATCTTTTTTATCAACAAAAAATACCTGTCTTTGTAAGACAGGTATTTTTTGCTTATTAACTTTTACGAGTTTTTCTGAACTGCCCACTGAGGCATTTCGTCGGCAGGTATCATCTTTGTGACATAGCCTGTTTTCTTATACTTAATCATAACAATATAATCATTATCATCTATCCGGCTGTATATCCTTGAATGTGACAGGAGCTCATCAATCTGCTTTTCATCTTTAACAACCTTAGCATTGCTGAAATAGCTCTTCATTGCAGTTTCAACATAATCATCATAATAATAATCTACAATTTCACTGCTTTCAATGCTCTGATTTGAAGAGGAGAACTGACTGGTGATATAGAATATATTATTCCAGTTCTGTGCCTGTCGACCCTTAATGCTTTTAAAGCTTGCGATACTTACTGATTCTACCTCATCCTGAACCTCAAACAGTTTATATTCGCCTGTTGATTTAAGATAATTAACGGTATTTTCCATAGACGGATAGATATACCAGCCCTGTTCCCTTGATGTTTTATAGACATCTGAATTTTCTTCAGTATATGAATCCGTCTCAATATCATTGTAATTACTGAACAGAAGTCCGCCGATTGCTGCCTCTTCAGGCTTGAATCGCTGCTCATAGG
Organism: uncultured Oscillospiraceae bacterium; assembly: GCA_900544515.1. Classification (GTDB taxonomy): domain Bacteria; phylum Bacillota; class Clostridia; order Oscillospirales; family Acutalibacteraceae; genus Eubacterium_R. Next base: position 7,617 of record UQVI01000031.1, read on the forward strand.
TCTGACTTAACAAATCATCAAGCAGTGCCTTTCTGAGCTCGGGCGTATTCTTTATCTTATTTCCGCTGTTAATGTTTGCGGAATTGATTGCGTAAACAATACCCTTTTTAAACAGCTGTTCAATGTTCGATTCACTGTCGTTAGCGAAAAATCCATAGGTATCCATATTGGAATTTTTCATTTTTTTATCAAATGGTGAATTTTCGGAATCACCGCAGAGCATATATTCAAGCTCCTCACGTTCAGCCTTGCTGTCACGCAGGGACAATATTTTGTACGCAATATCATCGGATTTTATGTCATAATATCTGCTTACAATACGACCGTTCTTCAGCTCGTAGCAAACATAAATACCCTTTGTGATGGTACTGCTCTCCTCTTGCGCGATAATATCTTTATTGATTTCAACAAATTTTTCAATATCTTCCTTGTCTGTAAAAGGACCTATCGCACTGTTTTCTGTATTTTGGAAAAGACTGTCCATATAGGAATCAGAATATGGGTTTAAAAGAACTTCACAGGTTGTTATATCCGTAATGTCCGTAGTAATGGCTGCCTTATCTATATCCTCAACATCAGGAATATAGGTTGAATAGCCAAGACCGCCTGTGGAGAGAACGGCAATCATTATACCGCTTACGGCAATCGTTGACACAGGTACAATCAGCTCCCTGAGCTTAGGCTTAATGCTTCTTCTGCAGATTGCCATAATAATAAAGTATATAATAAATACCAATACCATACCTGTTACAATATTTAAAGTATTGTTGCTGATAACGATTATTCTGCTTGTTATACCGAAGCCGCCCACAAGGGATGCAAACAGTACAACCATAATCTCCGCTGCAAAAAGCCTTGCGGCAGCAGGTCTTGTTCCGTGAACACCTGCATTCTCAGCCTTGATATTGATAAACAGCTTTCTTGCAATAAAAATGATTCCAATACTGATTACTGCCCATACGATAAGAGGAAGAATATAGCTGAACGGCATATTTTCATATCCTGTATTCGTATTCGATACACCAGCTGCGACTCCGCCCAAAACAGAATAGCTGTCAACAACATATTGTTCATTACCTCTGTGAACAAACTCAATAATATTATCACTAAGACTGTAATCAGCACCAAAAGCCTTACCTAATATCAAAGGATTAATCAGGGATGTATAATGCAGCAGACTCGGTTTTGCAAAAAATGCCTCATCATAATAAAAATGAATTACAGACTTATGATTATATCCGCTTAAAAACGTATAGCATAATGAATGAATAAAATAGGAAACAGACGTCGGTACGCCTGCAACTGCACCGCAGAAAAAAATACTTTCCACTACAGTGGTGCAAAAGGACATTGCCAGTGACATTAAGGCAAAGCCTGCCGCCGTATAAATAAAGCATTCTGCAAACAGGAGCACACCGCACCGAAGCACATAACCGAAATGACCTACTAAACAGGCATTTATAATAATATCCGCTATTATAGGTATTACAATTGCACCGGCCATCATTAAGAGAGAGGAAACAACTCTGTTTTTATACATTGTCCGCCTGTCAACAGGTGAGGAAAGGAAAACATTTACTTGCTTTTTCCGCATAATAAATTTAAAGCTGAACAGTGCGAAAAGTATGCCCAGCAGCATAAACGCCAGTCCAAGCATAATTCCGTAATTATTATAACCGCTGTAGCTGAAATTTGTATTTACAAGACAAAGCTGAATATCTTTCCTGAGCTTTTCAAGGTCAAAGCCTCCACCGTTTTTCAGATAGAACCAGAATGCTCCCATCGGACTTATAATGAAAGAATAGAAGGATAAAGCAAATGTAAGGACAGTGGGAACGATAATACTTTCCAGGGCTTTTTTGAAATCATATTTTGCAGCGTGCTTACTCGCTGAATATGGATGAGATGTCATATTTTCTGTCCTCCATTTCATTTAAAAATACTTCCTCAAGTGAAAGGTTAACACTGTCCATATGAACAGGGTTAAGTACTTCAAACACCTTTGAATCCATTTGGCTGTCCACAATTACTGACACCATTCTGCTTTCAATGGTCAGGTCCTTATAAGTAATAGCTGAAAAATCCTCAACAGTAACATCCCTGTCAAAAATAATTCTGTACTTTTTATAAGCACTGCTTGCATCATCAACAGAAACATCAAGAGTAAGATTTTTACCGTTTATAAGCGCCACGTGGTCACAAAGGTCTGCAACCTCCTGCAGATTGTGGCTGCTCATCAGAATGGTGCACTGCGTTTCTGCCATATATTCTATAAAAAGCTTTTTGCAGAGATTTCTTTTCTGTGGGTCAATACCGTCAAATACCTCATCAAAGAACAGATACTTCGGTCTTGTTGCCATTGCAAGGATAATTTCCGCCTGCCTTTGCATACCCTTTGAAAAGGACTGCAGACCGGCACTCGGGCTGAGACCCATCGCGTCCGTCATTTTATAGAAAACCTTATCTGAAAAATTTTCATAGTAACCTTTATAAAAATTCCGCATCTTACCAAGCGTAGCACCTCGCGGAAAATAAAGCTCATCTGGGATAAAGAAAATATTGTTTCGGATTTTTCCGTTGTCATAAACATTTTCTCCGTCAATTAAAACTTCTCCGTTTTCAGGCTTATATATTCCTGTGCAGGTTTTCAGCAGTGTGGTCTTGCCTGCACCGTTATACCCCACCAGTCCGTAAATGGAGGATTCCTCAATTTGCATATTTATATTTTCAATAGCGGTAAAATCGCCGAATTTTTTAGTAACATTTTTAATCTCAATCATTTTTATCACCAGCCTTATAGATTTCGTCAACCAGAGAGTCTACCGCATCTCTGCCGACACCTTTAGCCTTACCGGATGTCAAAACAACACGGATGTCCTTCAGTGCCGAATCAACAATCATTTTATTTCCTATAGGGTTTTCGCTGACAAATATTCCCTTGCCGGGTACTGAATATACTACCTCGTCAATCTCAAGCTCTGCAAAGGCACGCTTTATTGTATTCACATTTATATTAAGCTCCTTTGACAGACTTCGTATTGACGGAAGCTGATCATTTGATTTATAGATGCCGGTATTAATAAGCATTATAATCTGCTCCTTGATTTGCTCGTAAATCGGCACACGGCTGTGAGAATCAATTAAAATCACTATATCATCCCCTTCTGTTAAAATGAAAAGCAACTGTGATATCTTTACTATCACAGTTGCAATATAGCATATAAAACTCTGTTCTGTCAATACACTTAATAAAAAATTAATAAATGAACATTCAACAAAAAAACGGACATCCTGCAAAATGCAAAATATCCGTTTTCTCTATATATTATAATTAATCAATCTGCTTTTTTCGCAGTGGTTGCTTTTGCAGTAGTTGTGGTTTTCGGCTTGCCGTATTTACTGTAGGCTGTATAATTCACATCTCCATTTACAGAACGGGTAAGAACGTAGTTTGATCCGTCTTTTGAAACCTTGATATCAACTTTGCCGATATCCACATTATCCTTTGCATACACATCACAGATGAGTACCCCCTTTGAGGCGGAGACACTCAGCCTGATATCACTGCCGGAATTGTTTTTAAACTGGAAATCCTGTGAATTCCACTGTACAGTTGCATCTGCACCCAGCGGTACATAGCTGATTTCCAGCGAATGCGGAGCACGGACGGTTATATTCATATTGGCACGAAGCACTGCCTGGAAAATCGTTGAACTCACCTGACAAATACCGCCGCCGAGACCGTCCACAAATTCATCACCCTCAACAACCTTTGCCTCCTGATAGCCTGCAAGCACCGTTCTTTTACCCACTGTCTGGTTAAAAGAAAATGTACTGCCATCAGGTATTTTCAGATTATCAAGTTTGCTCACAGCATTGCCGATATTAACCGTTCGTGTTTTGTTTGATGAATCATAATAGGTTTTATATGTAGAAAGCTTGTACGGATAATCACCGTCATTATCCTTTACAAGTGCAGGATAAACGGTGCCCGTTGCCGCCTCCTTGAAGGTAGTATTTATATCTTCTGTTGTTCTTGTTGTAGTCGTTGTAGTTGTTGTTGCTTTAGTTGTTGACTCGGTTGTTGCATTTACATCAGCCGTTTCACTACAGCCTGCAAGTGCCACAGCCAAAATAGCCGCAGCTAAAACAATTGCCAATAGCTTTTTCAATTACTTTTTCTCCTTGTAGGGTTTCTTGATATCAACCCAGCCTTCCTTTATCACTTGTCTTGCACGTGCAATGGACAGTGCCTTTTCAGGTATACTGTCTGTAATGGTTGAGCCTGCTGCAATATATGCCTGCTCACCGACCTCAACAGGTGCAATAAGATTTGTATTGCATCCGATAAATGCGCCGTCACCGATTTTGCAGCGGAATTTATTTTTTCCGTCATAATTGCAGGTAACCGTACCGCAGCCGAAGTTTACATCACTACCGACATCACTGTCTCCGATATAGGTCAGATGTGCACTTTTTGATCCTTCACCCACTGTTGAATTCTTAACCTCAACAAAATTACCGATATGAACACCTTTTTTCAGTGTTGAATTTGCTCTTACCTTAACGAACGGACCTGCATCAACTCCGTCCTCAACCGTGCTGTCAAGAATTTTACAGTTGTCAAGAATCACATTATCACCGACAGATGAGCAATCAATATATGTGTTCGGACCAATCGTACAGCCGCTGCCGATAACCGTATCGCCTAATATAATTGTATTCGGAAGAATGACAGTTGAATTGCCGATTTTTACATCCTTGCCGATAATAACACCGTCTGTACAAGGAATGTCAACACCGTCAAGCATAAGCTTGGTATTTATATTCCTTCTCATTATAGTATTGAGGTCATTAAGCTGTTTGCGGTCATTTGCTCCGAGTACAACATCACTGTTTTCAACAACATATGCACCGGCATTTTTACCTGTACCGATAAGAATTTCAAGACAATCTGTAAGATAGTACTCATTCTGCACATTGTTATTTGTGATATTGCCCAGTGCATAAAGAAGATCCGCACCGTTAAACCAGTAGCAGCCTGCATTTGACTCGTTGATTTTCTTTTCCTCAGGTGTTGCATCCTTATGCTCAACAATTCTTAAAAGCACACCGTTTTCATCACGCTTGATATGACCGATACCCTCAGTATCATCAACCATTGCACTTATAAGTGTGATTGAGTTATTATTGGATTTATGGTAATCGTAAGCCTTGTTGATTGTTTCAGCGTCCATAAGCGGTCCGTCACCATTAAGGATTAAAATTTCATCATCCTTATGAGACTTAATAAATTCATCTGCCTGCATAACAGCGTGACCTGTGCCGAGCTGCGGCTCCTGAAGAGCAGTCTTAATATCATCAGAAAGATAAGCCTCAACTTCTTCATGCTTATATCCTGTAATAACGCAGATATCCTCAGCACCTGTCTCTTATACACATCTCCGAGCCCACGAGACTAAGGCGAATCTCG
>UQVI01000032.1 GCA_900544515.1 uncultured Oscillospiraceae bacterium
GAGATTCGCCTTAGTCTCGTGGGCTCGGAGATGTGTATAAGAGACAGATTCAATGATATGCTTATTCTTTTGGTTTTCACCGGTTGTGCCTGTTCTGAAAACAACACCGCCGTGAGGAATACCTGAATGCTCGGTCTCGAATTCATCCTTGCTGATAAAATGAACGGTTGTATCATAATCTGCAAAATAATTAGGCATTGTTTTAATCTGATTCTCAATGAATTTCAAGTCAGCGTCGTCCTTTGCAACAACAAAGCATTCTCTTGTGTGCTTTTCACGTGTTGTAAGCTCCGGCTGTTCTCCACTGCGAACTCTTTCAAGGGCACAGTCAACAGGAATAGTATACTGCTTTGCATCAAGTACACCGTCAATTCTTCTTATTGCATCGGAATGCCCCTGACTTACGCCCTTGCCCCAAAAAGTATAATCCGAACCGTTTGGCAGAATTGCCTGTGAATATAAGCGGTTGAGCGAAAACATTCCGGGATCCCAGCCTGCAGAAATTATGCTGATTTTTTCGCTTTTTCTGCTTATTTTGTCAACATTTTCAAAATGCTCTGGTATTTTTGCATGCGTGTCAAAGCTGTCAACAAGATTAAAATGTTCAGCAAGCTGAGCGGTCTGTACAGGAAGGTCATTCGCACTTCCTCCGCATACAATCATAACATCAATCTGATTTTTCATTTGAGCTGCCTGCTCCATTGAATAAACAGGTACGCCTGTTCTTGGCTTAATCTGTTCAGGACTGCGGCGGGAAAAAATACCTGTAAGCACCATGTCATCGGAACTCTCGACAGCATATTCAACACCTTTTCCTAAATTGCCATAGCCTGTAATTCCTATTCTGATTTTATTCATTCTCTTACCCTCATAAATAATTATTTACTCCCATTCCACTGTTCCGGGTGGTTTGGAGGTGATGTCGTAGACAACGCGGTTGATGTGCTCAACCTCATTTGTAATTCTGTTTGATACTTTTGCAAGGATATCATACGGAATCTTTGCCCAGTCGGCTGTCATAAAATCATCTGTTGTGACTGCGCGGATTGCAACAAGATGATCATATGTTCTATGGTCACCCATAACACCGACGGTCTTAACATCAGGCAGAACGCAGAAGAACTGAGCAAGATTTTTTTCGTATCCGTTCTTTGCCATTTCATCGCGGAGCACCCAGTCAGCCTCCTGAAGCACTTTTATTTTATCGGCAGTAATTTCACCGATAATTCTTACACCAAGACCCGGACCAGGAAACGGATGGCGCCATACAAGCTCTTTAGGGATACCGAGCATTTCACCAACACGTCTTACTTCATCCTTGAAGAGGTCGCAAAGCGGTTCAATAATTCCCAAGAATTCAACATCATCAGGTGTATTAACTCTGTTGTGATGTGTTTTGATTACGTCAGCATCACCCTTTCCTGACTCAATGCAGTCCGGATAAATTGTTCCCTGTGCGAAGTAGCCAAGCTCGTCCTGATTTCTGATTTCGTTCCAGAAAACGTTGAAGAATTCAGTGCCGATGATATGTCTTTTTTTCTCAGGATCAGTTACACCTTTAAGCTTTGAAAGGAAAAGCTCGCCGCAGTTTACACGGACAAAGTTCATATCAAACAGGGAGGTGAATGTCTTTTCAACAAAATCGCCCTCGTCTTTACGCATAAGACCCTGATCAACGAATACGCAGGTTAGCTGTTTGCCTACTGCTCTTGAAAGCAGACCGGCGGCAACTGATGAATCAACGCCGCCTGAAAGACCGAGAATTACTTTTTTATCACCAATCTGCTCTTTGAGTTTGGCAACAGTGTTGCCGATAAAATTATCCATTACCCATTCGCCTGTGCAGTGGCAAACCTCATAAAGAAAATTGTAAAGCATCTGTGAGCCAAACTGTGAGTGGGTAACCTCAGGGTGAAACTGTACTGCATAAATGTTTTTCTCAACATTTTCCATAGCGGCACAAGGGCAGTCGTTAGTTGTTCCGATGATTTCAAAGCCCTGCGGAGCAGCTGCAATATAGTCGGTATGGCTCATCCATACCACTGATTTTTCGTCAACCTTGTTAAATAGCTTTGATTTTTTATCAGCGGTAAACTCGATTTTTCCGTATTCGCTGACAGGTGCGGTTTTAACCTCGCCTTCACCCATCCATGCGATGAGCTGGCAGCCGTAGCATATGCCAAGAATCGGCACACCCAAGTCAAGTATTTCCTTTGTATAGTGAGGGGAGCTCATATCATAAACGGAATTGGGACCTCCTGTAAAGATGATGCCCTTATAGCTGTTTTTCCTGATTTTCTCAATCGGAGTGGTGTATGGCAGAATTTCAGCATACACGTGGTGGTCACGAACTCGTCTTGCAATTAATTGATTGTACTGACCGCCAAAGTCAAGAACAAGAATTTTTTCCATATGCATCCTCCTCAGAATACAATTTTTATTGAATTATTATATACAATTTATATTGCTATTGCAAGCGTTATAAAATATAATTTATACCGTGATTTCATTATAACAAAAAAGCAGGCCGTGAGACCTGCTTCTTCTGTTTTTGGTTTTGTATTTAATGGATGTGTGAAATATTGGAAATATCATCAATAATTACACCATAGATATTATAGTATATGAATTTTTATTTGTCAATAATAATCTATGGAGAACAAGAGCGGGTCGTATGATCTGCTTATTTTTTATACTCAGCTATATCTTCTAATTTGCAATCAAGAATTTCACATAAAGTGTTAAGCGTATGCGTGCTGACATTATTGTTTTTCCTTAAGCGGTCTAATTGACCTTTACTGAATTTATACGTATTTATTAATTTGTATTGCGATATACCTTTTTCTTCCATTGTGTTTCATAGCCTATCAAATACAATTATAACATTAACCTCTTGATATAAAATGTTGTCCATATATTGACAAGTCCCCATGAAAAGGCTATAATAATTCCAAAATAGAATTTAACTAAACAAACTATCTATCGTTATGTCTAATGCTTTTGCAATATGATAAATTTCTATATCAGATGCACTTCTGACTTGACCTTCTAATTTGGAGTAACTTGCGGGATCAATATCAAGACCCATTGATTGAAGTTTTGCAATGAATTCATTTTGCTTTATATTTTTACTTTTACGCAAAGTTTCAATATTTTTTCCAACAATGTTCTTATTCCCATAACCTTGCTTTCTTGTTTTCATTGGTAATCGCTCCTATAATTTTTATATAAAAATTATATTGTGCAATTAGATGTTTATTATTCTAAAATAGAAAAATAGCTAATTTTATAAAGAGGATAGAGAAATATGTATAGTTGTAGTTTTTTTGGTGATATCAAAGAAGAGGAAATGAGTTCGGAATTTGAAGCTGCCTTATACGGAGCATTGGAGTTTCTGATTAAAGAAAAGGATGTGGATATGTTCTATTCAGCAGCAGGCATGGATTTTGACAGAATTTGTGAGGAAATAATTTTTAATCTGCAGGTACACTATCCCAACATTATGATAATGAGAATTGCTGCTAAGGGTTATAAATTCAGTGCAGAGGACAGCGAGTTTAACGGTGTTGTCAGTTTGAAAACCGACAGCTATATCAAACGCTGCAAATTTATATCCGAACGCAGCGATTATATTATATTTGATACAGTATCAGATGGAATCGGTCTGGAGATTTTTGTTGAAAGATTATTGGGCGCGCATCCTAAGGGGATTTTTGATATAAGCAGTATTGTCAGAAAGCATAAAAGAAAAGCTGAAATGTAAAAGTTACAATTAAAATACACTACCTCCTATTGCTTTTTAAAAAGCAATGAAAGGGAAGACCGCTGATGAAAGGCATACATCAGCGGTCTTTTTATATGTATATTCAATTATTTGTTTCTGTAAATGATAGCCTCACGTTCAGGACCGTTTGAAACCATTGTGACAGGATAGCCGAGCTCACTCTCAATAAATTCAACATAGTCCTTTGTTTCCTGCGGAAGTTCATCATAATTTCTGATTCCGCGAATATCGCAGTGCCAGCCCTTCATGGTTTTCAGTACAGGCTTGCACTTTTTAAGGATAGGCGTTGTTGGGAAATCCTTGATGATTTCGCCGTCAACCTCGTAGCCTGTACAAATCTTGATTTCCTCAAGATAGGAAAGGCAGTCAAGTGCTGTCATAACAACCTGTGTTGCACCCTGACAGGCAACGCCGTAACGGGTAGCCACGCAGTCAAACCAGCCGACACGTCTCGGTCTGCCTGTTGTTGCGCCGAACTCGCCCTTGTCACCGCCGTGAATACGAAGCTCCTGTGCTTCATCCTCGTCAAGAATTTCCGAAACGAATTCGCCTGCGCCGACTGCTGATGAATAAGCCTTTGTTACAACGACGATATCCTCAATGCTATGAGGAGGAAGTCCTGCACCGACTGCACCGTAGCCGGCAAGTGTTGAGGAAGATGTAACCATAGGGTAGATACCGAAATCAGGGTCTTTAAGTGTACCGAGCTGTCCCTCAAGGAGAATGTTTTTGCCGTCCTTGAGTGCGTTCATAAGGTATGTGTGTGTATCACAAACGTATGGAGCAATTTTTTCTCTGTATTCAACACAGGTGTTGTAAAGTTCCTCTTCATCAAGAAGAGGCTTGTTATAAACATATTTTAAGGTAAGATTCTTCAGAGTGCAGATGTTTTTGATTTTAGCTTTAAGTGTTTCATCGTCAAAAAGCTCATTTACCTGAATACCGATTTTTGCATATTTATCGCTGAAGAAAGGAGCAATGCCTGACTTTGTTGAGCCGAAGGCATTTTTGCCGAGTCTTTCCTCCTCATATTCATCAAGAAGAATATGATAAGGCATAAGGATCTGTGCTCTTTCACTTACCAGAAGGTTTGGATTGAGACCGGCTTTTTTTACATCCTCAAGCTCTGTTAAAAACTTATTGATGTCAAGTGCAACGCCGTTGCCGATGATACAGGTGGTATGATCATAGCATACACCTGACGGCATAAGGTGGAATGCAAATCTGCCGTGCTCATTAATGATTGTATGACCTGCATTTGCTCCGCCTTGAAAACGAATAACAATGTCACTTTGTCCTGCAAACATATCCGTGATTTTGCCTTTGCCTTCGTCACCCCAGTTTGCACCTACAATTGCTCTTACCATTGAAATAATCTCCTATTAAAGAAAGAATTGTGCGTACAGCCTTTATGTCTGAACATATCACTGCCACATTAATTAATTATATTATAAGGCGTGAGTATTGTCAATGCAAATATTGGCGTAATTTAACGCGGTAATGTGAGCAAATTTTAGTTATTATTTCAGTTGTAAAGCGAAATTGTTTATGATATGATTAAAGAAATAAGATATTTCTGAGGTTTAACATATGAAAATTTATAATGTTATGCAATATGGTGCAAAGGGTGACGGAGCTACAAATGATGCCTTTGCAATCCAGCACGCGATTGACGATTGCGCAAAAAACGGCGGAGGACAGGTTGTGCTTCCCAGCGGACATATTTTTTATTCAGAATCCATAAGGCTCAGGGCAAATGTTGATTTGCATATTCAGAAAGGTGCCACGATTAAGGCGACAGGCAATATCGACGGATATATCAGACCGAACAAGCTGATTAACGATCCTAAGACGGCACTTATCGGCAATCCTGTTACAGGCAAGCCGAGTTTTGTATTCATCTACGGCTACGAGGCTGACCACTGTACAATCAGTGGCGAGGGCACGATTGATGCCAACGGTCACGCTTTCGTTCAGCGTAAGGATCAGTATTATGTGACAGGTGATTTCTATCCACGTCCCACAGTGATGTATATTGAAAAGAGCAATCATATTACCTTTAAAGATTTCACGGTGGTTGATGCGCCGTTCTGGACACTTCATCCGGCAGGCTGTGATGATGTTCTGATTGATAAAATCAGAATTTTAAATGATCTTGATGTTGCAAACAGTGACGGAATTGACCCTGACCACTGCTCGAATGTAAGAATTCTCGGCTGTCACGTGACCTGTGCTGATGACTGCATTTGTCTTAAGGCATCAAAGGGCAACGCTGAATACGGTCCTTGCGAAAATATTGTGATTGACGGCTGTACGCTTGTTTCCACCTCTGCTGCAATTAAGATTGGTACAGAGGGCGTGGGCAATTTCAGGAATGTTATTGTTTCCAACTGTGTTATCAGTAAATCGAACAGGGGACTTTCTATCCAGATTCGTGACGGCGGCTGCGTTGAAAATGTTACGTATCAGAATATTATTGTTGAGACACGACGTTTTTGTCCGGACTGGTGGGGCACTGCAGAGCCGATTGTTATCACCACATTTAACCGTGATGAAAATACAAAAAGCGGTACAATTAAAAATGTACGCTTTTTCAATGTTACCACTAAGGGTGAAAACGGTGTGCTGATTCACGGCAATGCGGATAATATCATTGAGGATATCAGCTTTGAGAACTGCCGTGTTGAGCTTACCAAAACCAGCAAATGGCAGTGCGGGCTTTACGATCTCCGCCCTTGCCTTGACTGGGGTGTTGAGGAATACGACAACTCTGCCTTCTTTATCCGATATGCAAAGAATGTGAGAATTGAGAAAACGAAAACACGCTGGGGCAATATATGTGACAGCTACAAGCATGCGATTGATGCCGAAAATGTGGACGGCTTGGAGCTTGTTCGTTTCAGCGGTCATGCTGTGGACCCAAGCGTTGAGGACTATAAATTTAACAACGTAAAATTAGCTGAGGTGTAATTATGGTAGAGCTTAAGGGATATAAGGTTAACAGACTTGAAATTGAAAACAAAGCCAAGCCGGGAACGCAGCTGAAACTCCAGAATCAGCTGAAATACAATGTCAATTACCTTGATGATAATAAGACCTGTATCGGTATGCTGGAGCTGAGAATCATGGATGCGGATTTGAATCCGTTTGAGATTAAGATTGAAATGGCAGCAGAATTTGCTTACGGTGCAGAGGATGACAAGACGGATATTCATACAACCTCATTTGACCAGCTGTTCCCATTTGTAAGGCAGATTGTAAACACCGCTACATCCTTTACCGGTATGCCGGGACTGCTGATTCCGATTATGAAGCTGAATAAGGAAACGGTTCGTGTGAACAGGAGAGAGGAAAATGAATCCTCACCGCTTAATTAGAGAATATAAAGAAAACCTGACTTGCTGATTGAACAAGTCAGGTTTTTGTTTTAAGTATAAATATTTATTAATTATGCAGCAGGCTCGCTGGTGTCGCCGTCCTCAAGATAGCTGTTCAAAAGATCTTCATAATTCTCGTAGTTCTCATAATATGATGCATCCGGAGCTTCCTCCATAGCCTTTGAAGCAAGGAAGAAAGATGCCACACCGCTGATGATACCGAAGATAAAGCTGATAATCACGCAAGCAAGTGCTGCCTTACCGCAGGCTTTTGCTGTCTTTGGCTTCTCATTCTTCTGAGTGAGATATAAAACAAGACCTACGATAGGAATAAGGAAAGAGAGAATTGCAAGTCCTACATTTGCCTTTTCTTCCTGTGGAGGCATCTGATAATTGAACTGATTATTATATCCCTGTGGCGGAGCCTGATAATACTGCTGACCGTTATCCTGCGGTGCTGAGTAATACTGTCCGTTCTGTGTGTTCTGCTGCTGAGGATCGTAATATTGACCGCTCTGCTCATTTGGATTATTGAAATTGTTGTTTTCGTCTGCCATATTGCAAACCTCCTTCTTTTTTATGTAATGATTTTATCATTTCTTAATCGTAGTGTCAATATGATTGTTCATTTTTTGTTCACTGTTTGTTAATTGTTTATCTGAGGATTCATTTGCAGTTTTTTTCTTCGCAGCACATAAAACACAATGAAGAAGAACAGATAAATCAAAATCCAGCAATAATAGCTTTTGCTGATATGATTTCCCCACGCAAGATTGATTGCCACTGCACAAATGCGTCTGCCGATATTCAGCAGCAATGCAATCATCTGATAATCCGTGATAAGCCTTGCGCTGTCCTTGTTTGATTTTACAGCTATGAAAATAAGGATAATCATTGCCAGAGTGTAGAAAATAAATCCTGTAAAATAGCAATAAAGCATATTTCCGTTGGCAATGGAATTGATATATTTGGACAGGTCATCCTGAATATCCATGAAAAACGGTACAACGAGTATGGTGCATAATATGGGGAGAGCTCTGATTTTTTTCAGCTTTTCCTGCAGCTCATACAGTTTGAGGATTGCAACCGCAAAAATCAGCATTGAAAATTTCTGCACGAGAAAATAAACAATGTTCGCCTCTGCTGACAGCTGCTCAAATCCGTTGATCGTGGGCGGCATCATTCTGAAACCGAATATGGCAGTCAGTATACCATAAAAGCTGTCATTTGTTTTTGTCACAAGGAAATATACCACAACAGTTGCAATGCTGAAAATCATTGCCTCAATAATTGCAAATTCCTTTGTTATATCACAGCAGATATGCAGTACCCTCTGTGAGATATATGAACACAAGATAATCGCAACTGCAATCAAGCAGTACAGTTTATTTTTTGAAATCTTTTCAGCCACTGTTTATTCCCCCTTATATTTTAAATTATATATTAAGAGGAATGGATTGTCAATTCTATACAGATATAAAAGCAGCCCTGAGATTTCTCTCAGGGCTAAGCTGTTATTGAAGTGTAATTTTGGTTACGATCTTATCGTCACTCAGTGAAATAAGCTCTGAAACTTCGATTTCAATCTCTGTTGAGGTGTCTCGGAGTGAATACGCTTTTTTTACCTCTTTTGTTACACCCGGTTTGATTTCAACATCAAGCCAATCTGTTTCTTCATCAAGGATAGCAGTTTCCAGTCCGATTCCGTCCTGATAAACTCTTGCATCAAGTGCCACATCAAAGCTGATTGCATTCTTTGAATTGTTGGTGAAATCGTAGGTAATCAAAATTGCATCCTTGCCTGCATAGTCGGTGCATTTTTCAGCACTTTTTACAATACATTTATAGTCACCGATTGTACCGTCGTTCGGTTGTTTTTCAGTGCCCTTTTCAGAATCTGTATTGTCTTCAGCATCTGCATCGAGCTGAGAATAAGAGGATTCTGCACCGTTGTCACTGTCATCTGTAAGACCGCTGAACATTGCAGCTCCCATAACTGCATACATAATAATTGTGATTACGATGTTGATGATAAAGCTTGCAAGTGCACATTTTCCGCATACTTTTGCGGTCTTTGGTTTGCTGTCCTTTTTGGTAAGATACAGAATTAAGCCGACAAGCGGAATAATGTAGGAGAGTATTGCCAATCCTACACTAGCCTTTTCCTCCTGCGGCGGCATTGGGGGAATATTTGGATTGTACTGATTATAGTATTCCTGAGACTGCTGAGGCGGTGCCTTGTAATACTGCTGATTATTTTCCTGTGGCTGTTCAAATGGATTGTTGTTTTCGTTTGACATTTTGTTAAACTCCTCTCTGTTATTTAACATAATATTAACACATAAGTATTCACTTGTCAACATATGTGTTCATAGTGCGGCATTTTTTATCATACACTTAGTGTGAGGTGATAAAAATGTTTGTACCAACATTGGACGCTGCAATAGTAGGAAAAGTAATTTCAGATATCAGAAAAGAAAAGGGAATGTCACAGGAGGTGCTCAGTGGACTTGCAGATATCGGACGTACGCATCTTTCGGCAATTGAGAGAGGCGAGCGCAAGCCAACTCTTGAGACGCTCTACCGCATATCCTGTGCGATGGATATGAAAATGAGCGTTATTGTTAAACAGATAGAACAATATCTGACAGATTAACACCATAATAGATTGCTTATAACTGTATCGTAATGAAGTAAACCGCGAACAAAATGCTCGCGGTTTACTTCGTTATAAAAAATGTTGCTGATATTTCGTAGGGGCGGATTCAATATCCGCCCGAATATTGCGGGACAATATTGAAATCGTCCCCTACAGAATAAGTACAGTCTTTTTCCTATTCTGTTTCTATTTCGTTATTCAAAGTGCATATATCCGTCACGGTCAAAATAAAGGTTTAGGCTGGCTGTTTTAACGGTTCCGTCATTATATTCAAGGGTAAATGTAATTGTATCCTTGATTTGTGACAGGTCAAAATGAGGATTGTCACCGATTGCATAACCCAGTTCTTCAGATGGCTCCCAAAGAAGAAAATATCCTTTATTTTGCTTATATTTTCCCTTACCGCACTCAAAACTTTTAGTATCCTGAGAAAATCTGATTTCATCACCAGTAAGCGTAAATTCATGATTGTCTATACTATATTCTTTTAATTCTTCAGGCACTTCGGAATCCTCGTAATACACTTTATCATACCATTTTGGATCGGCATGTTCAAAATGAAGTAAACCATATGCACTTTCATTATTAACCTTAAAGGATTTTACGTCGGTATAATCTTCAAGATCCAGTTCAAAGGAACCGCCTTCTAATGTGTAGCAATATGCGGTCTCCTTTTCCTGCTCAATGTTGTAGCATTGCAAACCACCACTGCCGTAGCTGCCGCTGGAGCCTTCTGCCTTATTGTCAAGCTGATTTAATACTTTCGTTTTATCAGCCTGCCACCTTGCCGCTGCTTCGTCGCATGCCTTTTGGTCATCATAAGGCGCAAGATAGAGTCCGTAAAACAGCGGCTGATCATTTTTGCTGCCAAAGGATAATTTACCATTGTCTTCTGCATATGCAACTATAACCGTCAACGGTTTATTAGCCTTGCCGTTTTCAATGATTGCATGTGCACCGAATCCGCCGCCGACAACCAATACCGCAAGAGCCAATGCACCGGAGGTAAGCCTTTTAAACAATGTAGACGTATTTACTTTTTTCTTATCCACAGTCATATCAAAAATCCTTTCAATTGCATCGTCTGAATGATGGACTCCTGACATAGCATCCTTATATAATTCTCTATTATTCATTTATCCAATCATCTCCCAAAATTTCTCTTAAATGCGTTCTTGCTCTGTGCAGTCTTGTTTTTACGGTTGACGGTTTGCATTTAATGATTTTTGCAATTTCATTAATCTGCATATCCTCATAGTAGAACAGATGCACAACCAAGCGTTCCTTTTGCGGCAGTGACCTAATTGCATTGAAAACATCAAAGTTTTTAATTGTATCAAAGGTATATAAATCCTTTGCCTCATCCAATGCAACATTGCTTTTGACAAATGGTGATTTAAAATGGTCTTTGCACTTGTGAACACAAGTGATTGTTAACCATTTATCCATATGCTCATCATCGTTGAATATTTTATTTGTTTTCCACAGCTTTAATAATGTATCCTGCATAACATCTTCAGCATCGTGATGATTTTGAAAATACGAAAGTGCAATCAGGTATAATCTGTTGCTGTTTCGTTTTACAGCATATATGTATTCATCATTTCTCATTTTCTCACTACCTTATTGAAAGGACCTTTCACCTATATAGCGACGGAAGGCGGTAAAAGGTTACATATTATTATAACATTTTTTATAAAAAAACAGAGCACCCTATTGATCAAGGGTGCTCATTAAGGATAGTCCTTTTGTTTCTATTATTTAACTGCCTCTTCAACTGCTACTGCACAAGCTACTGTAGCACCTACCATTGGGTTGTTACCCATACCGATGAGACCCATCATCTCAACGTGAGCAGGAACTGAAGATGAACCGGCGAACTGTGCGTCACCGTGCATTCTGCCCATTGAGTCTGTAAGACCGTATGAAGCAGGACCTGCAGCCATATTATCAGGATGAAGTGTACGTCCTGTACCGCCGCCTGATGCAACTGAGAAATAAGTCTTGCCATTTTCAAGAGCCCACTTCTTATATGTGCCTGCAACAAGATGCTGGAAACGGGTTGGGTTAGTTGAGTTACCTGTGATAGAAACGTCAACACCCTCATGCTTCATAATAGCAACACCTTCAAGAACGTCGTTTGCACCGTAGCACTTAACAGCAGCTCTTTCACCGTCTGAGAAAGCCTTTTCCTCTTCGATCTTAAGCTCGCCTGTATAGAAATCATAATCTGTCTTTACATAGGTAAAGCCGTTGATTCTTGAGATGATATAAGCAGCGTCCTTGCCAAGACCGTTAAGGATAACCTTAAGAGGCTCCTTACGTACCTTGTTAGCTGTTCTTGCGATACCGATTGCACCCTCAGCAGCAGCAAATGATTCGTGACCTGCAAGGAATGCAAAGCACTTTGTTTCCTCGCTGAGGAGCTTTGCGCCGAGATTACCGTGACCGAGACCAACGTTTCTCTGCTCAGCAACTGAACCCGGAATACAGAATGCCTGAAGACCGATACCGATTGCAGCAGCAGCCTCTGAAGCAGTTTTAACGCCTGATTTGATTGCAACTGCAACACCGAGTGTATATGCCCAGCTTGCATTTTCAAAAGCGATTGGCTGAACGCCCTTTACGATAGCGTCAACATCAATGCCCTTTGATAAACATAAATCTCTTGCTTCTTCAAGACTTGAAAGACCATATTCAGCAAGACACTTTTCAATTTTAGCAAGTCTTCTTTCCTTGCCTTCGAATTTTACATCGTTTGCCATTTTATTGTCCTCCTTATCTTATTCTTCTCTTGGGTCGATATACTTTGCAGCATTAGCAAAGCGACCGTAATTACCGATATTTGCCTTATATGCCTCATCAGGAGTTTTTCCGTGACGGATATCCTCAAGCATTTTACCAACCTTAACGAACTCGTAGCCGATAACCTCGCCCTCTTCGTCAAGAGCCATACGTGTAACATAGCCCTCAGCCATTTCCATATAACGAACGCCCTTAAGTTTTGTTGAGAACATTGTACCAACCTGTGAGCGAAGACCCTTACCGAGATCCTCAAGAGCAGCACCGACAACAAGACCGCCCTCAGAGAACGCAGACTGTGAACGACCGTAAGCAAGCTGCTTGAAGATTTCTCTCATAGCAACGTTGATAGCGTCACAAACAAGGTCAGTATTAAGACACTCAA
>UQVI01000033.1 GCA_900544515.1 uncultured Oscillospiraceae bacterium
GAATATTTTACTTGTTATTTTATAGTTTAACAAATGAGTTAAAACTAATCTTTAAGTTTAATGTATGATAGAGATATTAAGTCGGGCATTGAAACGAATATACATTTACATAACAATTCCTCACACAAAGGAGTAGTCTTGTAAAAATATGTGTAGGTTTCCGTGTCCGACTTTTGTTTTGTCTTTTCGGTATTCTGATATCTCTGTGACAGCA
This sequence comes from uncultured Oscillospiraceae bacterium, assembly GCA_900544515.1. Taxonomy (GTDB): domain Bacteria; phylum Bacillota; class Clostridia; order Oscillospirales; family Acutalibacteraceae; genus Eubacterium_R. The sequence continues at coordinate 215 of UQVI01000033.1, forward strand.
AAAGTATATACTCAAATTGTAGACGAAGTATTTGAGCAAAACAGAAAAAATGAGCAGAGTACGCTAATCAGAAAGAACAGAAAACAGTAAACAAATAAAAGTAAAAGAGGTAAGGACACTGCAAAATATGCAGTACCCCTAACTCAAAATTTGGTGACAAACAATATAAAAAGTTAGAATTTTTATTTGGACTGGACTTTGGCAGAAAAGTGTGATATGTGTTGCAGAAATGCATTGCTCCGATTGCTGCAACACAAATTATTATGGTAAAGGCGAGGGATTAAATTCCTCGCCTTTATCTCTCGAAAGTCTCTCACCCAATTGGCAAGGTTTGGCGAGTTCGTGTGTCTTAGAAAGCCTTACAGAGTTCTGCTATTTGAAATTACAAATAAATGCTCAAAGTAAAAAAGCACCTTGAAAGGTGCAAAAATGTGCCAAAAGGCGAAAAAAATGGACAGTTCGCAATGAACTGTCCTAATCCAGCAGAGATATAAACACCTGCATACTACGTATGCAGAACCTTGACGTTCGCTCGCTATGCTCGCTCGGCTAAAGAATTCGAATCTTAAATGATGGAGTCAGAGTGGTAGGTTCTACTAAAATATTTGCCGATTTCAAGCCATATTTTAAGTTTTAGTGTCTACCAAATGTCTGCAATGATTTTTGTTATGGTTTCATCTAAAATAATACCGACTATTACTGCAAAGATTTAATCTCGTAATCTTTCAATCTTGGTAAACAAACAATATAAAACAATAACAAAAATTATAATATTCTTTCAACTGTAATTTTATTTATAGTTGACAACATTAAATGTGTGTCTCGTTTCTTTGGCATAATTTCCTGATACACATTACCGACACCGAATTTTGTGCGTTCTGCCGTTCGGATGATTAACGGACCTTGTGCTATATAGTCCTTATATTCACGCAGACGCATTACAAAATTGCCGTCAATATTGAAATAATCATTGATAAGAATATCACCGCTGAACACCTGCAGATTAAGTCCCGAAAAATCAAACTGCAATTCAATATCAAAGTAATTATCCAGCAGTTTTGAATCCATTTTTAATTCATAATACTGTCTTTTTCCATGTGAATACAGGTAATAACCATATGGCAATTTAAACTTATTACACTGTCTGAATTTAATCTTATCAGATAAATCTATGTTTTCTTTTTTCTCGCAGTAAACCGTATTTTCATCTGTATAAACTGTTCCGTCTGCAAAAAATGCACGGTTGTTTGCGATATGAAGTTGCTTTGCCTTTTCAATCGGCAGAACAATCATTCTTATATTCTCTTCACAAATACCCTCTTCATCGAGGGGAATATCTTTTACAATTCCATTCACTGAATATTTAGGCTTTATACCCTCACACTCTGCCAAATAACAAACCATTTCGCCATTCTGTTCAAGCCTTGCAATCGGCTGTGCAAGAATATAATCAAAATGAACATCTCCGATATTCAGGTTAAAGGGATAGAAAAACATGGTACCTGCCTGAACATTAATATCAGGCAGAGCAAACTGTTTACTGTTCATATTCAATGTAACAGAAACATTTTTAAAATCATCATACTTCAAGCCTTTTTCATAGGTAGATACAAAGAAATATCCGCTCATATTTTCATCCATTCTGACAGAGCATTTCAGAAATGAAATATCATTAGGATCAGCTGATTTCCATTTTGGAAAATAAGCCTGCTTTGTGCAGATTTCCGTATCAAAATACTGTGTAAACAAATGCATTAAACGAAGTAAATCTCCATGAGGTCTGCACTCACCGTATCTGCTTAAAGGTGCCTGAAAATCATAATCAATAACAGGATAATTGTTCGGATAGCCTGTAATTCTGCTTTCCTGCATAAAGCCGTTTATCGGATTTCGCCCGCCATGAAACATATAGTAGCCAAGTAAATTACAGCCGGACGCAAACTTTGCAAATCCAACACCATAACCATCCTTTTCACTTATGTATGGTCTGCGATGCTGTGTAACCTGATTGCCGGGTCCTGTTTCACAGGATGCAAAAGGAACAAATTGATATGCATCTGCTTTTGCTTTTTTCTTTTCTTTAATTAAATCTTCACCAATTTCAGCCTCTGTTCTTCCCGGCATTATTGAAAATCTGTTATTCGGCTTCAAAGCCTTTTTGCCCATACTCCATGGGGCATCGGGATAACCGCCGACCATTGGCAGAAATTCATCATCAGGACAATTTGACGGCCACGCTGTCATAGTAAAAAACGGTGTTTTAAATCCTATTTTTTCTGCAATTCTGCGTAAAGTGCGGATATGCTCCGTACTGCCTGTATATTCATTTTCAAGCTGAATACCAAGAACGGTTTCTCCATCGAGATAAGGGGCAACCTCTTTATACAAGCCGTTCCAAAAATCTTCAACTTCTTTGAGATATTTAGGATTATCCGTTCTTTTATACGGCATTCTGTTTATGCGTTTTGGGAAGCCACCGCGCACAACCTCTCCATGATCCCAAGGACCGATACGAAGAATACAAGGCATATCAATTTCTCTGCATATACTTAGAAAACGAGCAATATCATTATCTCCCGAAAAATCAAATTCGCCCTTTTCTTCCTCATGAAAATTCCAGAAAACATAGGTGGAGACCACATTAAGTCCGCAGTCCTTCATTTTCAAAAGCTCTCTTTTCCAGCTTTCATTCGGCACTCGACTGAAATGCAGTTCGCCTGCAATGGGCAAAAAAGGCTTGCCGTCTTTTGTGAAATACAGAGTATTCACACTATATCGGCTTTCAATATTACCATATTTGAAGTTTCCCTTCTCAATAGGCAAAGGATTTACATTTATTTCTATTTTCATAACAACCTCTTATTTATGAATTTCAATCTGCTTTGCATTCACTTTACAAAGTGTATCATATGATGGCTTTTTATTACCATACAAATCTGTTGAGCCGTGAACTCTTTGCTTAAATCTGCCTTCACCCTGTTCACCAACATGGGTTCGGTAATCATTCAGGCTGAACCATACATAGCCCTGAATTTTATCTGCACAATTAAAGCAATCAACATTATCAATAAGTATTTGATTTCTGCGTTCATCACCGCCCTTAAAATGCGGTTCACATAAACCAAATTCTGTTATGATAAGCGGTTTGCTTTTGCAAATGTTATTCACCTCAAGAATTTTTGCAGGGATATCATTACACGGCATCCATAACCCCAGATACTCATTCCACATTGCAACATCACCAAAAAGTGTTGCATCTGTTTGCCTGCCCTTAATAAATCCTAAGGTATTTGAAACGTAATTTACACAGCGTGTTTTATCTTTTGATTTAAAATACTTTCGCATTTCAGTAACATATTTCTGCGTTCTTTTAAATTGACCACCAAGCTCATTGCCAACACCCCAGAATATAATAGACGGATGATTGAAGTGTGCCTTTATCATTTCATCTGCCTGCTGCTTTGCAATGGTCAATTGCTTTTTATTCGGTTTCTTCGGTGCACCCCAAAACGGAATTTCCTCCTGAACAAGGAGTCCGTTTTCATCACACCAATCATAAATACGGTTGTCCTGCTGCCAATGAAAGCGTGTAAATCTGCATCCACTGTCCTTAAGCTGTTTTAAGCACAGAATACTGTGCTCAAGCGGCTCTGCCATTCCGTAATCAGGATGAGAACCGGGCATCCATTCACAGCCTGTTAAATAAACAGGTTTATTATTGAGGAATATATAATTTTCGCTTACCCTAATTTTTCTCAGTCCAAATTTCTGAGTGAATGCATCATTATTTGTTTTAATGGTTAAGTTATATAAATTGGGATTATCAAAATCCCAAAGCTTCAAATTGGAAAACTTAATTTCAGCATGATTATTGCGTATCTGCTTTTTGATTCTAAGAACGATTTCATCGGTTTTATAATCAGATATAATAAACTCTGCATTATCATTCATATGATTATCAAAAAAGCTTATATCCAAATCAAGATAACCATTGCAGGTATCATCAGCAATATCAGTAAGCAGCGGTGCTACAAGAACAGATTCTATAGAATCTGCATCTGCGAATAAAACAGATACCTCTCGGATGATTCCGCCGTCATCTGCCCAGTCGAAGTTTTTCATATAAGGCAGCATATTTTTGCTTGGAGTATTATCTGCAATCACCTTAACACAATTGTTGCAGCCGAAAAATACCGCATCCGTTATATCAAAAGAAAATGGAGTATATCCGGAACCGCTGTGCGTGCCGATATGCGTATCGTTAACATAAACATCTGCAGTATGATAAACAGCACCAAAATGCAGAATCACTTTCTGATTTTGCTTATTTTTATCCACGAACACAGTAGTTTCGTAATTTGCCTTTCCTCTGTAATTTTGTGTTTTCTCACAGACGTTCCATGTATGCGGTGTTTTTACTTTTGCATTATAGTTCAGTTTATAAATACTGAAGTCCCAATCGGACAGTATCTGTTTTTCTCTCATAATAAACATTCCTTTAATTCATTACAACATGTTCAATATCCGCTGTAGCATTTCCGTTTTTCGCGTGAATTGTAATCACACTTCCACCTGTTTGCTCAGCAAAATTCCAAGGTGCAGGAGAAGGACCTGTTTTCAGCCCATAAGCCATAGTAACGCCGTCATATGTAATTACCGCATTATTTTCGTGATCGTGACCACAGATAATATGTGTAGTGCCAAGCTCCTTGCATTTTTCAAAAAAGCCTGATTTTACAGGAGCAGTTCCCGGAAGATAGTCACATTTGCCAAAACCGTATTCTTCAGGAATTGTATAGCTTTCATCACTATTCTGAACACCGTATTTTTCAACAGCCTCTCTGAATTCAGGCTGTGCAAAATGAGAAAAGGTCATTGACGGTACTGTTTTGCCGGCTACAGATGCAATACCTTTTGCATTCCACTCAAACCACGCAATCTGTTCATAACCCATATAAATCTCTTTTGTTGAGCCGTCATTATATTGTGTATATCTGCCGTTATCAAGCATAAAGAGAGAATAAATCGGATTGCCGTTTTCCGTTATATTTACAACATAATTGCCACAGCCGTAAAGATTGGACGGACCCTTTTGAAACAGGCAATATTCTGATTTCATAAACTGGTCACCCTGCCAGTTCAGTGTTGTCATTGGTATTTCGTTATCGTGATTGCCGAAAACAACAGTCCACGGCAGTTCAAAAGAATCCATAACCTTAATAAATTCTTTTGTTAAAAATCTTGATGTAACACCCGACACATTGTCACCAACTGTTGCAAGCATATCAGGCTGTGTTTTTTCTACAAGTGCCTTTATCTGCTCATAGCAAGCTTTATTGTCTTTGGGATTCATCCAAAGCTGTGAATCGGTAATAAGCAGAATTCTGAAGTCTTTATTAGGATTCTTCTCTACGGTCTGAATGGTACTGATATCAAATTCATCTGATTTTGCCCACACTTCAGTATGCTTTTCACCCATTAACGGAAAGAACAGCACACCTGCAATAATGATTACAACAGCAAGAATCACTGCGGCAATTGAAAATATAGTTTTCAATATCTTTTTCGTCATTTTAAATTCCCCCTTGACAATTTATCTTTTATTCAAAGCAAACAGAAAATTCAAAAGTATTCTGTTTATTTAGGTTAAATCTTTCACCCCAGTAATTACCCCACAAAATTGAGCGCTTATAATTGCCTTTGCTTATCTGCAATTTTGCATTAAGTGGGTTCGCATAGGCGTTTATGTTAATGCAATCTGTATTAATCAGCACTTTTTGGTTATTGAATGTTTCAGCAAGATAACTGCTGATGTTCAACCTTTTTGTTTTAAAATCATTGCTTGCAAAACGATTATATTTACTTGCTTTTTCATAATAAGCATAAGAAGACATATCATCTTCCCAAGTGATATTATTCATATCCGTATCATCATAATTATGCATTTTTCCAACCCTATAGGCAGTACCGAAATCTCTTGCTATATGATTATTCGGATAATCATTATAAAGTGAATTTCTGTGCCATGATACAGATTTAAAATCATCAGAAAGCTCTATATCCACACCAATTTCACCGATAAGATAGAAAGAGGATAATTTATTTTTTGGTTCAACCTTGAAATTCAATACATTTCCTGTCTGATTAACAGTAAGCAGAAATACTCTGCCGAAGCCAAAATCAACAGTATATGTATTTTCATCTGTTTTTACAATTTCTTTATAGAGAACATCAAATTTATTAAGCCCTGTATAAAGGTGCATACCGCGGATTTTAACTGTTTCTCCCACCATTATACAATTCTGTGCATATAACGGATTTACAGCCGAAGGATTGATTTTCAGCTGATCGTACACTTTATTGACAATACAGCTTTCTACTGAAATATTGCTATAAGAAAATTCAACTTTCATGTTATCCGTGCAGTTTATATGTAAAAGCGAAACTGTTCCAAAGCTATGAGGTTCAATATTTTCCTGAATTCTATCACTATAAAGCAGTTTTCCGTTTTTATCCTTAACCGTTACGCTGACTTCATTAAGATTTGTATGATCAAAACGATTCTGAACCTTAAATCGGATTTCATCACCGTAAACATCAACACTATTGATTTTAACAGGCGTAAACGCTTTTTTTGTCAAATAAGCCTCAGGCTTAAGCCTTTTAAATGCATCAAAAATACATCCCCATTCGCCATAACCTGCACACTCACCTTTGAGATGTTTCTGGTGTTTTTCCATCTTCTTTTCAGGCAGATAAAACACATCATCAATTGCCGCCCATATGTCACATCCTAAGGCACCGTCTGTATTAAAAATATTATCCCAGCCGCGTTTTATACTTTCTCCCCAGAAGACACGACAGCTGTTATTATATTTTAAATCATCAATATTATAACACGGCACATGTGCAAATTCATCATGAAGAATTGGCATATCCTTTCTGCCAAGCTTTGATGTAACCTTTGCATAGTGCTTGCTGTAAATATCGTAAGGCAACGGTCTTGATGCTACTGTCCACGGATAACTGAAAATAACGGGTCTTGTTATATCTTCATTTTTAACATAATTATAACAATCCCTAAATCCTGCTGACTTTTCAAAACCCGATTCATTGGCAATAGACCAGATAATCACACTTGGATGATTTCGGGAGCTTTCAACCATTTCTTTAAAGGAATTGAGAAAATCACGGGAAGGATTATAAATATCAAAACCATTTGCACCCTTAAAGCAGGCGGCATTTTCCTGTTCTACATACATCCCCAGCTCATCACACACCTCAAGCATATAATCACTTACAGGATAATGTGATGTGCGTATATGGTTTACGTTGTGTTCTTTATAAGTTTTAATTTCATTATAAATATCTTCTTTTGTTAGGGATCTTCCATAAAGTCTTGAAACATCGTGACGACACACACCACGTAGTTTTATTTCTTTTCCGTTAACATATACCTTGTTTTTGTCTGTGTTGTTCTTACCGCCGTATGTAATTTCCCTGAAACCGAATTTCATTGTATTTTCCTGCAGAGAATTGCCGTTCTTGTCACACAAAACAGTTTTCAGTATATACAAATTCGGATGCTCAGCATCCCATAAATCAGCAAATAACACCTCAAGCTCAAATGAAATATCCGATGAATTCACACTGATTTCTTTTGCTGCTTTTATCTTTCCCTCACGGATTATATCTGTTTTGAGAACAAGTCCTTTGCAGTTTTCTGATAAAAGCATATTTACTTTAGCAATTGAAGTACTGCCTTTTACAAAAGTATCAATATGAGTCTGCAAAATTGCTTTTTGAGGCAAACAGAACATTGTAATATTACGAATGATTCCGCCGATATTATGATGCGCATAATAGCTTGCCCATGCAGAATTACTTTGATATTTGCCGTCTGTATTCCAGACAGATTTTTTATTTCCCTCTATATCTGCAACGCCGACAATAAGCGTTATTTCTTTTGCTTCAGCAAAATCTGTTATATCGACATCCCACACGGTAAATCCACCGATATGAGATTTGATAAATTTATTATTCACCCACACTCTGGCATTTGAATAAACGCCCTCAAAACGAAGAAAAATACGATTACCTACATAGTCTTTTGGGATTTTAATGATTCTTTTATAATAATATTCCGTATTATTTTCAATATCAAATTCCTGCATAATCAGTGAAGACGGAACAATAACATCCTGCCATTTTTCAGCATCAATAATACTGAAATCATAATCCTGTTTATGTGCAAAAGCTTCCGGAATATCTGCTATTTTTTCAAACAAAAGCTTCCACTCGTTTTCAATATGATTTGTCAGGCACTGAAAAACACATTTCTTATCAAAAATCTTATCAGGAATCAACGGCAGATATGGACTATATGTTGCAGCAGCCTTATTTTCAATATTCATTTTCTAACCTCTATTCCTTTAATTTCTTAAAATACTGTCTGTAAACAGCAACAATAGAATTAATCAGCACAATCAGATAAAAAACAGCAACAGATAAACCCTGCTGTGTATCAAAATACTGAACAGTCCATAAAATCGTTCCGAACAATCCTGAGAGTAATGTTATAATATACGCATTTTTATAATAGAAAGCAAGCAGCAGACAAGCTGTAACACTGAACACAAAGAATATGTCATCAAAAATTACTGAACTGCTGTTTAATAAGGATAATACAAAATACATAATTACACCAAGCAACAGCATAAAACATCCCAATAAAGTAAGCTGTCTTTTATTCATTATTTTCATTTCGCTGTTAGAATTGTTTTTTGCCTGATTCCATTTAATAAAACTATATACAGCCATAGGTGCCTGCAATAAAAACATAAATGCACAGGTTGCATAAATACTTGTTTTAAATGCCAACAAGCCGTTTGTAACAGCATAAACAAAGCCAAATAAAAAGCCTATGGGATAATTGATTGACACAAAAAAATTAAACGTCACACCTAAAAGCGCATTAACAATTGCAAAAGCAGTATCTTTGGATAATATGCCGCAAATAAAAATTGCAAACAGCTGCATTGCCAACAGAATGCTGTGTTTTTTAGTCAATATGCAATACTCCTTATTTTACATTAAACCCATCATAACCATTTGAATAATATTTTTCATCAAACGGAATATTGGAGACAAGCCAGGTTGTGCGTTCCTCTAAAGTCTGGTTACCGTGAGAAGTTCCAAGTCCGCCATGATCATTACCGAAAACAACGAGCCATTCTTCATTGTATATTTTCTCTCGCTCTTCAATCGCATTTAAGATTGAATTTGCATACATATCACAGTTCATTACTGCACCGGTGTATTGTGTGCTTGCACCAAAGCCGAAAGTGTGACCTGCTGTGTCTATATTATGAAAAATTGCTGTGATTACATCGTCATCCTGTGCCATTCTGTCAAGAACATAATCACGCATTCCCGTATCATATGGTGCGGAAGAAGACGGTGTTTCAGGTGCAACAAAATTATAGAGCTCTATGCTTTCTGCTCTTGTTTTTTCCAGCTTATCAGCTTTGGCTCTGTCTATATCACAGAATACCATAGGCAGATTATTCTGCATAACATATTTGACCTCTTCCTTTACATTGACATCAAGATACTGATCCCAGTCAAAGGCAAGCGAAGAATGAAGCCCTTTTTCAGCATATTCAAGCATATAGGTTTTATAATCCATGTTTTTAGAATCATCATTTGTTTTTATGCCATGCTTACTACCCCAGACACCTGTGAAATGAGATGTCCAGCTTGCAGATGTTGAGGTTGTCTGTTCAGTATCAGTATCTGTTTCACCACCGCAATAAGCGAGATAAACTCCGCCTGACTGCTGCAATCTTTTAAATGCACTTACATCAGTAATAGAATTATAGGCCACACTATCGGCATTATTTTCATCAACAAGGACATACGATAATGCATCTGCCCGCATACCGTCAAAGCCTAAAAACAGTACCTTGCGGATTTTACCATTCGGAGCATATGCGCTACCATCCTTAATTTCGCATTCATCAAGAAAACTGTGAACATGATTGTATGTATTATACTGTGGAATTGCTGTATCATATGTATTTTTCCAGAATGAATAATTGTTAACCTTTTCAAGATAAGCCGAATCACTGGGTGGTGTATCATCTTTTTTACAGGCTGTTAATGTTCCCATTAAAACAACACCAACCATAGCAACGGCTAAAATTGATGCAATATGTTTTGACAATTTCATAGCAATCTCCTTTATTTACTTTATTCCAAATCCATCATAACTTTTGGAATAATACTTTTCATCAAATGGGATGTTTGTTGCAAGCCACGTTGTACGTTCCTCTAAGGTCTGATTACCGTGACCTCTGCCAAGACCACCATGATCATTACCGAAAACAACGAGCCATTCCTCATTGCAGTGTTTTTCTCTTTCCCACACCGTCTGCAAAACGGAATAGGCATACATATCACAATTTATAACAGTTCCGATATACTGCGTGCTTGTGCCAAAGCCAAACATATGCCCTGCTGTGTCAATATTTTCAAAAATGCCGCAGATAATATCGTCATCCGCCTCAATTCTTGAAATCATATAATCTCTCATTCCCGAATCATAGGGAGCAGAATGTGACGGTGTATCAGGAGATATGAAATTATTGAACCTTGCATTTTCAGAATTCCCTGCCTTCTTTGTTCTGTCAATATCACAAAACCGAATTGGCAAGGATTTTTTCATTGCAAATTTAATTTCTTCTTTCAGATTAACATCAAAAAACGGATCCCATTCAAATGCAATGCAAGTATTCAGTCCCTTTTCTGCATATTCAAGAGCAAAGGTTTTATATTTCAGATTCTTCGTATCATCATTTGTGATAATGCCGTGTTTGTTGCCCCACACACCTGTGAAGTGTGATGTCCAGCAGGATGATGTTGAGGTTGTCTGCTCAGTGTCCGTTCCTGTTTCACCACCGCAATAGGCAATATAAACTCCGCCTTTTTGGGCAATATCATTTATTCCGCTGAAATTCAATTTGGAATTAAACGCAGTTAAATCAGAATTATTATTTTGAAGAACATATGGCAATGCATCAGGTCGCATTCCGTCAAAGCCTATAAATAATACTTTGCGGACCTTGCCGTTCGGAGCAACTGCTTTGCCATTTTTTATCTCACATACATCTAAAAAATCATGCACATGAAAATAGGTTTGATATTCGGCAACTGCTGTTTCAGGCGTATTTTTCCAAAAAGAATAACTGCCAAGATTTTTCAAATAATCACGATTACTTTTCACTTTGATTTTTCCGTGCTTATAGCCTGCTGAAGCAGCTTTTATATTGCTGCAAATCATTTTAACTAAGTCTGATATAATCATAATTATCCAATCTCTTTACCGAAAGTTATACCGCTCATTGCTCTGTGGCGGAATACAGCACGAGTTGTGAATGAGCCGTCCTCTTTAATTTCAATCAATCTGCCGCCACGAAGCGGTGTCATATAAATATTGTGGTCGCAGGAAAGTCCATATGAAAGGCGGATTCCCTGATATTCAACCTCAAAATTGTTCATATGATCGTGACCTGCAAAGCAGCCCTTGGTTGAACCGAGCTCAACCATTTTTTCAAACATCATATCATCAACTGCAGGTGTACCGTCTTCATTCACAAATTGATAACCCCAAAGGCGTTTGTCAGTTCCCTTTGCTTCTTCATATGCTGTCATATATTCCTTCATCGGAACATGGAAAAATGCAAGTGACGGAACAACCTTTGACTCATCACCGTTTACCTCTTTGGCAATTGTTTTAACTGTATTTTCATACCATTCAATCTGATTATCATGGAAATGGTCATAGCCATTATTCTCTTCATCCCAGCTGTGCGTATCCATCATAATCAGCGAGGTTATAACCTTGCCGTTATCATCTGTAACATTGTAATAGTAATTACCCATACCATCAACATTTTCATCCCCTGCCTCATAAATGCAGTTCGGAAGTGTTTCAAGATAGTCACTGAGTGTCTGCTTATCTGCTATTTTTTCAGGGTCTAAAACCTCGTCAGGCTCATATTTAATATCAAGCCCCTCATGATTGCCGAATACAAAGCCCCATGGAATACCCAATTCCTCCATAAATGTGCAGAAGGTTTTGAACGCTGTGAAATTTTCTTTTTCACTTGTTAAATCTCCTGTCAGCATAATCATATCAGGGTTTGTTTTTTCTACCATAGCCGTGATTGTTTTAAAGACTTTGGCATCCTTTTTCTCATCATTTAAAATATGTACATCCGTTATCTGCAAAACAGAAAATGCTGTATCCTCTGCCCTTTTATAATCCTTATGATAAAATCCCACGAATGCAAAAGCACCTCCGACAATCATTGCAATAACAAGCACAATGCTCAATAAAACCTTTACCCACTTTTTCATATCAATTCTCCTCACTTGGTTTAAACACTATAAAATCAAACTGCTTTGGTACAGTGATTTCATTTTCCTGTTCGCCGTATTTTTCTTTTCTGATACCTTTATAAAGAATATCTAAAAACTTATCTCCCTCACGGAAATCAAGCAATTTCAAGCCGCCGTTTTGCATAAGCACCTCTTCTGCCTTATCTGCATTGCCTGCTTGCAGATAAGCCATAGAGAGATACATATTCAGTCTTGGCGACTCTTTTAAGTCTGCTGAAATTCTGTCTCTTATACACATCTCCGAGCCCACGAGACTAAGGCGAATCTCGT
>UQVI01000034.1 GCA_900544515.1 uncultured Oscillospiraceae bacterium
GTGTTGCAGTAATCAAGGTTGGTGCTGCTACAGAGACTGAAATGAAAGAAAAGAAACTCCGTATTGAAGATGCTCTTGCAGCTACAAAGGCGGCAGTTGAAGAGGGTATCGTTGCAGGCGGCGGTGTTGCTCTTATCAATGCAATTCCTGCTGTTGAGGCCCTTCTTGATACAGACGATGCTGATTTCAAAACAGGTGTTGCAATTGTTCTTAAAGCACTTGAAGAGCCTGTTCGCCAGATTGCTCTTAATGCAGGTATGGAAGGCTCAGTTATCGTTGATAAGATTAAGACTGCTAATAAGATAGGCTATGGTCTTAACTTTGCCACAAATGAATATTGTGATATGATTGAAGAGGGAATTGTTGATCCTGCAAAGGTTACACGTTCAGCAATTCAGAATGCAGCATCCGTTGCATCAATGGTGCTTACAACAGAGTCACTTGTTACAGATATCAAGGACCCGCAGGCTGATGCGGCACAGGCTGCAGCAATGGCAGCAGCTCAGGGCGGCGGAATGTATTAATTGAAATAAATATACATTATGAGACACAGTTATTAACTGTGTCTCTTTTTTATGTTCAGGTATTTACAATTTGCGATTCTGATGATAAAATCAGTGTAGTTATTTATTATACAAAAAGGTGAAGTAAAATGGCTATTATCGGTATAGATTTAGGTACGACAAACAGTCTGGCATCTGTGTGGAGAAATGGCAGATGTGAGCTCATACCAAATTCTTTTGGCGAATTCTTAACGCCGTCTGTTGTCGGTTTTGATGATGAAGATAATGTTATTGTTGGTAAAATTGCTAAGCAGCGCCTTATATCACATCCTGATTTGACTGCGGCATCGTTTAAATGCTTTATGGGTACAAAGCAGGAAATCTCGCTTGGCAAAAAAACATTCACACCGCCTGAATTATCTTCGTTTATTCTTCGTCAGCTGAGGGCAGATGCTGAGGTGTTTCTTGGCGAAAGTGTAGAGGAGGCTGTAATCAGTGTGCCGGCATATTTTGATGATAACGGCAGAAGTGCAACGAAACTGGCGGGTGAGCTTGCTGGACTGAAAGTAGAACGTATAATAAATGAACCGAGTGCCGCTGCGCTTGCGTATAAACAGCATGCAGATAATGAGGATATGTTTCTGATTTTTGATTTCGGCGGCGGAACTCTTGATATTTCAATTGTTGATATTTTTGATTCGGTTATAGAAATTGTTTCTGTTTCTGGTGATAATCATCTGGGCGGTGATAATTTTAATCAGGCTATAGCTGAACATTTCTGTAAGGTGAATCATCTTACTTATTCGTCACTTCCAAGTGAAATTAAGGCTATTGTTTTAAAACAGGCTGAGCTCTGTAAAATTACGCTTTCAACTCAGCCTGAAGCTGCAATGGTACTCAATTTCAATAGTGAGGTTTATACGCTCGCCCTGGATAATCAAAAATTGCTTAATATAACAGCAGATATTTTTGAACGGATTGAAAAGCCTATTATGAAAGCACTCCACGATGCTTCTGTCACTGCGGATGAAATATCAGATGTTATTCTTATCGGTGGTTCATCTCATATGCTGCTTGTTCAGAAATATCTGGAAAATCTTTTTGACAGGGAAATAAGTGTTGCAATATCACCGGATACTGCTGTTGCACTTGGTGTAGGTATTGCATCGGGTATCAAGGAGCGTAACGAGGATATCAAGGATATGGTGCTGACAGATATTTGTCCGTTTTCACTTGGAACAGGCGTAATTAACAGGGATAATGATGCTGCGCCTTTCTTTTCTCCTATTATTGAAAGAAACACAACCCTGCCTGCCAGTATTGTCAAAAGATTTTATTCTTCCTGTGATAACCAAAAAGTGTTGTCAATAGGTGTTGCACAAGGGGAGAAAATGTATTTTAATCAAAATTTGTTTCTTGACGAAATCGAGATCGATATCACTCCTGCTCCTGCTGGTGAACGAAGTGTTGATGTTAGATTTTCATACGATATTAACGGCATTTTGCAGGTCGATATTACGAATAATGAAACAGGCAAAATAATCAGTAAAACTATCGTTAATAATAACAGACTTTCTGAGAAGGAAATTCAAGCCAAGCTGGAACAGCTGGAAAAGTTAAAAATCCATCCACGTGATATGGATAATAATAAGCTGCTTATTGCACGTGCGGAGAGCTTGTATGAGGAAAGCATTGGAGATTTAAGAGAGATTATTTTGACTCAACTCAAGTATTTCAATGCAATTCTTTCAATACAAGACAGCAGAAAAATCAGAAAAGCAGCTGAGAATTTCAATCGCTTTTTAGATTCTGTTGAAAGCGGCAGATATAATCCCTTGGGTAATTTTAATACTTATGAGAATTACGATGAGGAGGATTATGATTGAGTATCTGGGAAGAACTTGGTATTGAACGTACCGATAATATGCGTGAAATCAAAAGGGCATACGCAGCAAAATTAAAGCTTGTTCACCCGGAGGAGCATCCAAAGGAATTCCAAAAGCTCCACGAGGCATACCGTACTGCTTTGAAAATTACAGAAACAAAAGCAGAATATCCGATATCAGATGCTGAACCTGTACAGAAGGATATAATCGTGGATGAAACAGATAAAACTTCACCTGAATTCGATTTTGATAAAGAAATTTCGGAGTACAATAATCAAATCACTGAAAGTGTTCAGGAGAGAACGCAGAACGTTATAAACTATATGGAGGAGCTTTATAACAAAAAAGGTTTCGCTGATAAAAATGAATGGGTTGCTTTATTCAATAGCTATGATGTTCAGAAAATTAAGGAACAATCAGTTTTTATAGATGCACTGTATGTTTTTTTAAAAACACATTTTGTTTATGAAAGTCTTGCGTCTGCAGTTTTTGATGTGTTTGGTAATGATAGAACATTATATGATGCGAGTGTTGATCCTTATGAAAAAATTTTTTCTCTTGTTTACGAAAAAAACATTGCATATCTTGAAAGGAATTTCAGAAATGCAAAGAAAACAAAAAAACGGAATATGCTTGAGGGCGTGTTCCTTCTGTTAGCGGGATTGTGTTTGATAGCTGCAGCCTTTGCCTTTTACATGGCTTATAACAGTGGTTAGCTGGATGAGATAATAAATTCATTTAGAGGATTGATATTATGAGTGTTTGGAAAGAGCTTGGTATTGAACGTACCGATAATATGCGTGAAATCAAAAGGGCATACGCAGCAAAATTAAAGCTTGTTCACCCGGAGGAGCATCCAAAGGAATTTCAAGAGCTCCATGAGGCATACAAATTAGCCTTGAATATTGCGAAATATCATTCAAATATGCCAAAAAGACAGGACCCCCCTGCTGCTGAAAAAATAGAAAAATCTCCTGTTGCAGAGAAAGCCGAGCAGGGTAATGTCTTTGATTTTACCTCCAGCGGTGATAAAAGTGATGAAGAAGCAAATGATGATACTGTTAATAATCGGGAAAAGCAATTTGATTTTGATAAAGCCATAAGACGTAATGCCTTAAAACACGATAACGAGGTTATGGAAAAAGCAGAGATTGTACTTAAGAAGGTTGCTGACTTATATAACAAAAAGTTGTTTGACAATAAACAGGACTGGATTGATATTTTTGATTCTGCTTCTGTTGACGAAATTCGTTATGAGCCTATATTTATCCGTGAGCTTTGCAGATTTCTAAAATCACATAAGATTAGCGAAAATATGGCAAATGCGATTTTTTCAAGCTTTAAGCTTTTTGATTATATGATTTATTATGATAACAGTGAAATAGAGGATTTGTATAACCTGATTATAGGTGCAAAGGGTGAATCCCTGAACAGACTTGAAGCGAGTGTAAAGCTGTTTAAAATTTTTGTATTTCTTTTTACAATTGCTTTTTTCCTGTCGTGGTTTACAGGCATAAGTTTGTTGGCTGTATCTATTATGGCTTGTCTCGGTGGATCCATAATCGGGCTTATCGTTTCAAAGGAAAAGAGGAAAAAGTTTTATGAATGATGTTCTTGAAAGCTTGACACATCACCCAAGATTAGTGGTTAAAATTGTTATCGGAGTGGCTGTGGCAGTCGGTCTTATATTTAAGATTATTGTTCCTAAAATAAAAGAGCGAGCAAGCAGACTGAACGAAGTTGCATCAAATTACAGAAATAATGATTATCTTTCTGAGGGAATTAAGCTTTATAATCAGGGACAGAAGGAAGAGGGCGTATGTCAGATTATCAAAGGCTTTGAATTAGGTTCATTCGATCAGGCGGATGCAAAGAACGCCTGCATAATTTTGGTTTTTTATTATGATGAGCTTGATGAAAAATATAATGCGCTTCGCTGGGGACGATTTGCAGTTGAAAATAAGTGCTTTGATAAAAGTATTTTAGAGTATATGATTTCTCAGTATAATGATATGGGTGAAGCTGGCAAGGCAGAAGAATTAAAGGAATTATTAAAAAATTCTTGACAAATTTCGCATAGCGTATTATTATATCTTTAATAATAGTAAACACGTTGATGAGAACAGGTTTTGTTTATGTAGCTGTTTCAGAGAACTGACGGTTGGTGAGAGTCAGCACAGTGTTAAATAAAATATCCTCTCTGAGTGGCTGCGCTGAACAATAGTAGGTGCAGACGGCTGCCTCCGTTAACAGGATAGTGTATGATAGTACATTAAGTGCGTTTTTTAACGAAAAAGAGTGGTACCACGGTATTCATTATCGTCTCTTTGTCCATATGGACAAGGAGACTTTTTTATTTTATATTTTAGAAAGAGAAGAGGTTTTTACAATGGCAGATTTAGTAGAAATCCGTTGGCACGGACGTGGTGGTCAGGGTGCTAAGACTGCGGCACTTTTGCTTGCAGATGTTGCGTTTAAGACCGGCAGTTTTGTTCAGGGCTTTCCTGAATACGGTCCTGAAAGAATGGGTGCTCCGATTACAGCTTATAACAGAATAAGCAGTGGTGAAATCAGAGTTCATTCGAATATTTATGAGCCGGATTTTGTTGTGGTTGTTGATGAGGGGCTCCTAGATGTTGTTCATGTTACAGAGGGACTTAAAGAATCAGGCGGTATTGTTGTGAATACTTCAAAAACACCTGATGAAATTGCTCATAAGCTTGGTGGCTATAAGGGAAAGGTTTATACAATTGATGCACGCCGTGTTTCAAAGGCTTGTCTTGGCAGATATTTCCCGAATACTCCGATGCTTGCAGCAATTGTAAAGGTATCCGGTGTTATGGATAAGGATACTTTCTTTACTGAAATGGAAAATTCATTTTCACATAAATTTGCTTCAAAGCCTGAGGTGATTGAGGGTAATATGAATGCTCTTAAAATGGCTTTTGAAGAGGTTAAATAGGAGGGAACTTAATTATGAAATCAGATGTTAATAAACTCCATTTAGATTGTACGTGGCAGGAGCTTACAGAGGGTATGCAGATTTATGGTGAAGCAACCTCTGAGGCTTTCAATACAGGTGAATGGACCTCAGTTAAACCTGAAATTGATGAGGAAAAATGTATTCATTGTTTAATGTGTGTGCCTGTTTGTCCCGACAGCTGTATACCTGTTGTTGACGGCAAACGCGGTGCATTTGATTATGATCATTGCAAGGGCTGTGGCATTTGTGTTAAATCATGTCATGTTGGTGCACTGAAAATGGAGGGGGTAAAGTAATGAGAAAAGACAGACTCAGCGGTAATGAAGCAGTAGCAGAGGCACTTCGTCAGATTAATCCGGATGTAATGGCTGCTTTCCCAATTACTCCTTCAACTGAAATTCCGCAGTATTTTTCAAAGCTTGTGGCAAACGGCCAGGTGGATAGTGAATTCATTCCTGTTGAATCTGAGCATTCAGCAATGTCAGCTGTTATAGGTTCACAGGCAGCAGGTGCAAGAAGTGTTACAGCCACATCATCAGCCGGTATGGCACTTATGTGGGAGGAACTTTACCTTGCTGCATCAAACAGACTTCCTTGTGTGCTTACGCTTGTTAACCGTGCACTTTCTGGTCCTATCAATATTAACTGTGACCACAGTGATTCGATGGGCGCCAGAGATTCAGGTTGGATTCAGATTTATGCTGAAAACAATCAGGAGGTTTATGATAACCTCTGTATGGCTTACCGCATTGCCGAGCATAAGGATGTTATGCTCCCTGTAATGATTTGTCAGGACGGCTTTATCACATCACATGCTGTTGAGAATATTGTTCTTAATGAGGATGAGGATGTTAAGAATTTTGTGGGTGAGTACGAACCTGAAAATTCTCTTCTTAATCCTGAGTGTCCGATGGCAGTTGGTCCCTATAGTGTTACAAACTATTATTTTGAGGCGAAGAGGGCTCAGGCTGAGGCACTAAAAAATGCAAAGCAGGTAACACTTGATGTTGCTAAAGAATATGCAAAAATCTCAGGCAGAGAGTATGGTCTCTTTGAGGAATATAAAATGGAAGATGCCGAATATGCAGTTGTTATTATCGGCTCGGCAGCCGGTACAGCAAAGGACGCTGTTGATGAACTCAGAGACAAGGGTGTGAAAGCAGGCTTAATTAAAATAAGACTCTTCCGTCCTTTCCCTGCAGAGGAGATTGCTGATGCGCTCAAGGGTGTAAAGGCAGTTGCTCTTATGGACAGAACAGAGTCTTATAACGATAACTGCGGTCCTATCGGCTCAGAGGTTACAACTGCTCTTTACAGAGCGAAGTCCGATACACTTACAGTGAATTATGTTTACGGTCTCGGCGGACGTGATGTAAAGGTTTCAGATATGATTCATATCTATAACGAACTTGAGAAAATTGCACAGGACGGCAAAGTTGAAAATCCTTACCGATATATGGGCGTTAGAGAATAAGGAGGCAGTTTCAATGTATAATTTTAAAGAATATGTATCAAGGGAGGACCGTCTTGCAGGCGGTCACAGAATGTGTGCAGGCTGCGGTGGTACAATCGCAGTAAGAAATGTGCTTAAAGCAATCAAACCAGGCGATAAGGCTGTTGTAGGCAATGCTACAGGCTGTCTTGAGGTGTCAACCTTTATGTATCCTTACACAGCTTATAAGGACAGCTATATCCATAATGCATTTGAAAATGCAGGTGCTACAATGTCAGGTGTGGAGGGTGCATATAATGCCCTGAGAAGAAAGGGTAAGCTTGACGAAACCTATAAGTTTATCACCTTTGGCGGTGACGGCGGTACATATGATATCGGCTTTCAGTCTCTGAGCGGTGCTATGGAGCGCGGACACGATATGGTTTATGTCTGCTATGATAACGGTGCTTATATGAACACAGGTATTCAGCGTTCATCTGCTACACCGATGTTTGCCGATACGACTACAACTCCTGTTGGCAGGGAATCAAACGGTAAGCCACAGTACAGAAAGGACCTTGCCGCAATCATTGCTGAGCATCAGGTTCCTTATGTAGCACAGACAACCTTTGTTCAGAATTTCCGTGACCTTTATAAGAAGTCTGAAAAGGCAATTTATACAAAGGGTGCTGCTTTCCTTAATATTATGGCTCCGTGTCCAAGAGGCTGGAGATATCCTACCTATGATATTATGGAAATCTGCAAGCTTGCGGTTGAAACACGTTATTGGCCTTTGTTTGAGGTTGTTGATGGAAGATGGATTCTGAACTATGTGCCGCGAAATTATGTTCCGATTGAGGAGTGGCTTGTTAAGCAGGGAAGATTCAAGCATATGTTCAAACCTGAAAATGAGTGGATGATTGAAGCATTCCAGAAAGAGGTTGACAGACGCTGGGCAGAGCTTCTTAATCGCTGCAGTGAAACTCGCGGCGCATAATAGAATAATAGATTTTTAAGAGGTGTTTTTATAACACCTCTTTTTGTTATCATAAAATTGAGTTATAATGATGTTATAAATGTTATTGCCTATGGGTCAATTCTATATCGTTTTGTTGAATAGAAAAAATGATTTAAAATGTTTGTGACCGTTTCAGCTTTTGAATTGTGTTATGGGTGAAGGGAGGAAGAAATGTAAGTGAAAAATATCGACGATATATTCAGAGAAAAATATGAAAGGTATTCAAAAATGCTTTTCAGAATAGCATTTCTTCATTTGGGAAACACCTATGATGCAGAGGATGTTTTGCAAAATGTATTTATGAAATTACTGTATTCTGCACCGAGATTTTCAGATGAAGAACATGAAAAAGCCTGGCTTATCCGCGTTACGCAAAATCATTGTAAAAATGTACTTAAGTCCTCGTCGCGCAGGAATAACAGTGAGCTGAATGAAGAGCTTTCACAGGGTAAAGTATCTGATTTATCAAAGGCTATAGATATCAGCCTTAAAATAAATGCTCTTCCTGCAAATTATAAAACTGCGATCTACCTTTATTACTACGAGGATCTGACTACTGAACAAATTTCTAAAATACTTAAAATAAGTCAATCAGCAGTCAAAATGCGTTTGAAAAGGGGACGTGAGCTGCTGAAATCAGAACTGGAGGAATACAGATATGAGTAATACTGAATTTAAAAAAGCATTTGATGATGTGTCTCCTGATATGTATATGCAGACAAGAATACTCGCAAATATAAAAGAAAAAAGAAAAAAGCGTTTTCCTTTAAAGGCTGCACTGAGCGGTGTGCTTGCTGTTGCCATAGTAGCAGGATGTGCCGGCGGTATGCACTATAAGAATCTTAACACTTATGTTGACAGACCTTTTTCCGTAATGGTGGTCAATGCGTCGGACGATTTAATAATCAGTGAAGAAATAGAAGAGGATAAATTGATCTTTCCCTCTCTTCATATTGGCGTGAAAAAAGAGCCTGACGGAGAAGGCGGCTATAATTATAACACATATAGTGATGCTGAAACAGGTTTCGGTGTTGTAGGTGATGCTATTGACTATGTGCAGTACCAGTCATTGAATGGACAATTGATGTATCAGGATGTTCTTAAAACCTGGTATGATCAGGAGAACGGTGATTTTTATCAGGTAATTATTCCTGTGCCAAATGATGACGTAAAGGAAATCAATGCTGTAATAAATGAATCAAAGTGGAATCCTGAGCAAACTGCACTTAAGAAATATATGGAAAATCACGATACCTCAAAGTACTTTGGTAAATATAACCCTGATGATGATTACTGGGTATACTTCGGTAAATACTGTGACTATATAGGACTTGAAAACGATTCTGAGGATTATGCTTTCTTCCTTTATAATACAGAAAATTATGAAGAGAATTATATACAGGATACATGGGACGAGGATTTGTCCGAGATTACAGTGAAGATGTATCCACTTTCGGAAAAAAGTACAAGTGCTCTGACAGAGGAGGAGAAAAAAACACTCGGCAATATAAGCTATTTTCCTGACGGAGCAAGCAATGCACTTTCTGAAAATCCGCAGATGAAACTAAGTGAGCTGCCTGAGGATGAAATCACAATCATCGTTACCTTTAAGGACGGAAAGAAAGCAAAAAAGGTGATTACTGTTTCCTTTGATGATAACGGCGACGCAGTTTTTGCATACAAAAAATAATCTGTAAAAGCAGCACCCCCTTGATTAAATTCAAGGGGGTGTTTGCATAGTTTGATGAACTAAAATCCAACAGCCTGATAATGCCAAATAATGGCACATTTGCACATTTTTTGTCTTGGCATACTGATGTATTCCGAAAATTTTAACGCTATATAAGACGAAATCAGCCTTTGTAAAACGATTGTATTTCAGTCTGTCAAACTATACTAAGGTGATATTTATGAGCAATAAAAATAAAGCATTTATTGTAACCGTATTCATAATCATATTCCTCTTTATCGTGTTGTTTTTAGGAATCGCAGAACATATTCCTTTCCTTTCCAAAGCATTATCGCTTATTGCAGCAGTCGTGCTGATTGCTTTTGTTTTAATCTTTTTCATAATAATCAGAAGAAAGAAATAGGAGATCAAAAAATGAAAATTCTTGTAAGTGCCTGCCTGCTTGGTGAAAACTGTAAATACAGTGGAGGAAACAATAAAAATGATAAGGTTATTGCGCTGGGTAAAAAGCATAAATTAATTCCCATTTGTCCGGAATGCTTTGCTCAGCTGCCGATACCGAGACCGCCTGCCGAGATTGTCGGCAATAAGGTTTTCAATAAGCTCGGCGAGGATATTACCGAACATTTTAAAGACGGTGCTGAAAAGGCACTCTATGTGGCAGAGGAGGCAGGCTGCCAGACAGCTATACTTAAGGAAAGGAGCCCGTCCTGCGGTTTTGGTGAAATTTATGACGGCAGCTTTACCGGAAAAACCATTCGCGGCAACGGCATAACCGCTCAGCTTTTATACGATAACGGAATAACGATTTTTGGTGAAAGTAACATTGATAAAATCAGTAATTATGAGACGGAATAAATAATAAATTATGCTATTGATGATTATTTCAATAGCATTTTATTTTGCAATTCTTAGAATATGTAATATTGCTTTTACCACTTATACAAATCCATTGACATTTCACTGAAAATCATATATTTTGAAATTAACAAAACACCGTGTATAAAAATGCAGCATAGGAGGCACAGCTATGATAAGCAAAACAAAATATATGCTCAGTGACAATCAGATTAAAGAATTATTCAATAAAGCCGGAATCAGCGGTGTAAGTAAAATTGCACCATTAGGTGCAGGTGAATTCAACGCCGTATATGAGGTGATTGCCGACAAGCCATATGTTCTCAAGGTTGCACCGAGTACAGATATACCTGTGCTGACTTATGAAAAGGATATGATAAAGTCAGAGCTTTACTGGTATGATATGATCAGAAACAATACCGATATATACGTACCGCTGATATACTATAAAGATTTCTCAAAAGAGCTTATCCCTGCCGACTGGTTCATTATGGAAAAGCTTGACGGAAAGCAGCGCAATGAAATAAGCATTGATAAAACTATAATTACGGAAAAGACTGCAAAAATGGTTGCACAGATTCACAATATCAAAAATGACAAGTATGGATATATACAAAATCAGCTTTATGATAACTGGTACGATGCATTAAAAAGTATGATTAAAAACCTTTTATCAGACGCTGAAAGAGCCGGCAAAAAATCAAAGCAGGGTGAAAAGCTTTTAAAATATACAGATAAATACAAATATATTTTAAACAAAGTCCCCTGCTGTATGGTCAATTATGATATATGGGATCCGAATGTTTTGTGCAAATCCACAGAAAACGGTGATGTCGAATTCCAATGGATAGACCCTGAACGCAGCTTCTGGGGCGACAGAATTTTTGATTTTATGTGTCTTGAAAACCCAATCGGCTCAATTAACAAAAAAACCGAATCACTTAAATTTTACAATACCATATCAGATTCCCCTATTGAGCTGAACAAAGAAATTGAAATAAGATATGCCTTTGCATTCGGTCTGCTCGCTCTGATTCAGGAGGTTGAGAAATATTACCGCTATACGCCCCACAATTTCGGCTGGTGGAGAAATGCCATCGGCTGTGCCGCATATTATAAAATGGCTTTTAAGGTGCTGAAAAATGGATAAAGCTATCAAAAAAAACGATGAAATGCGTACACAGAGCATACCTAAATTAATTACAAAGTATTCCCTTGCAACTTTCTGTGCGCTGTTCTTCAATGAGCTTTACAATATAATTGATACCCTGTTTGTCAGCAAAGGTGTTGGCGACAACGCAATGGGCGGCGTGTCCATCATATTCCCTTTTATGATTATTCAGGGTGCTGTTGCACAGACAATCGGCTCAGGCTCTGCATCCATTATATCAAGGCTACTCGGTAAAAAAGAATATGAAAAAGCAGGTAATATAACAATCCATGCAATGTTTGCATTTTACCTGACGTCTGTCGTAATAACGATTGCAGGATTCATTTTTATGAATCCACTGCTGAGACTGTTTGGTGCAACACAAGAGATAATGTCCTATGCAAAGGAATATTTTACAATCATTCTGATAGGCAATGTTTTTTCAACAGGCTTTTCCTCAATCATAAGAGCAGAGGGCAAGATGCTTTATTCCTTACTGATCTGGATTATACCCACTGCTATTAATGTTGCACTCGACGCCGTTTTCATATACGCACTGGATATGGGGGTAAAGGGTGCTGCACTTGCAACGATCATCTGCTATTTTTCAAGCTTTGTTATGAGTGTGATTTTCTTCCGATTTATTTCTGTGCAAAAATTCAGAAAAGTAAAAATTGATTTCAAAGCGATCATTGAAATCATCACCACAGGAATTCCAATGCTGGTACAGCTTGGAAGTATGTCTGTTTTATTTATGATAATCAATAATGTGCTGAGCAGCACAGGCGGAACACAAAGCGTCAATACTTTTGCATATGTCAGCAAGGTAATCACCTTTGCAATAGTACCCTTTAATGCAGTTGCAGCAGCAATATCACCGATTATCAGCTATAATTACGGAGCAAAGAATTATGAACGAATAAAAAGGACTTTGAATTACAGCATAATAATGTGTGAAATATATGCTGTAATTGCATTAATAATTTCATTAACGATTCCGCAATTGCTGATAGGCATATTCACAACTGATTACACTATTATTTCAGAAGGTGCATATGCACTTAATATACTTGCTTTTGCACTTTTTACAACACCTGTTACAATAATTATCGGAACATATTTTCAGGCTACAGGTAAAAAATTAAAAGCTCTTATCACAAATAGTCTGATAGTAATTTTTTCACTTATATGTATTCTTGTTTTTTCCTGTATTGCAGGAATAAAAGGCATATGGCTATCCGTTCCGGCAGCCTGCCTTTTAGCGGGAATTAGTTCTATGATAATAAAACTGAAACAGCCGGCAGCTTAAGCCTGTCTCTTATACACATCTCCGAGCCCACGAGACTAAGGCGAATCTCG
>UQVI01000035.1 GCA_900544515.1 uncultured Oscillospiraceae bacterium
TAGCTGAAAAGATAATGATTTTAAGCAACACTTCGTTATCGCGCCTCAGCTTTATCTGAATGCTTGTTTTTGTTTTTTAATAAATGCCCTGTTCCATCATTGCTTCGGCAACCTTCTCAAAGCCTGCTATATTTGCCCCTGCAACGAGATTGTAACCGAGACCGTATTTTTCTGCTGCCTTAACAGAATTTTTATGAATTGCAATCATAGCGTTATGCAGCTTTTCATCAACTTCCTCTGCCGTCCATGAAAGGCGCTGGCTGTTCTGACTCATTTCAAGTCCCGATACACATACACCGCCTGCATTGACTGCTTTTGATGGTGCAACAATGATTTCATCGGTGTCCATAAACAGGTCAAGTGCCTCTTCCGTTGTCGGCATATTTGCAACTTCGATATAATACTTTGTACCATTTGCAATGATTTGCTTGGCTTCCTCAATACCTATTTCATTTTGAGTTGCACAAGGCATTGCTACATCAACTTTAACGCCCCACGGCTTTTGATTTGCAAAGAAAGGTACATCGAATTTATCTGCATAATCCTGGCATCTATCTCTTCCTGATGCGCGCATTTCAAGAAGATAATCAATTTTTTCTTTTGTAATGATTCCGTCCTTATCATATATATAGCCATCAGGACCAGAAATGGTAACAGGAATTCCACCGAGCTCTGCAATTTTTTTACATGCGCCCCAGGCAACATTTCCGAAACCTGATATAGCAAAGGTTTTTCCTTCTATATTGTCGTTCTGGTGCTTAAATACCTCGCAGGTGTAGTATACGGCACCATAGCCGGTAGCCTCAGGTCGGATAAGTGAACCGCCGTATGATAGGCCTTTTCCTGTAATAACACCATTTTCAAACGCATCTGAAATTCTTTTGTACTGACCGAAAAGGAATCCGATTTCTCTTGAGCCGACACCTATGTCACCGGCAGGAACATCCACATTGGGACCGATGTGGCGATAAAGCTCTGTCATAAATGCCTGGCAGAATCTCATAATTTCACCTTTGCTTCTGCCTCGCGGATCAAAGTCGGAGCCGCCTTTGGCACCTCCCATAGGAAGTCCTGTCAGCGAATTTTTAAAGGTCTGTTCAAAGCCTAAGAAATACATAATTGATGAGTTTACACTCGGATGGAAACGAAGTCCGCCTTTGTATGGACCTATACTGGAGTTAAACTGTACACGGTAGCCTCTGTTTATCTGCGTTTTTCCTGCATCGTCTACCCACGCAACACGGAAGGTGATCAGTCTGTCCGGCTCTGCCATTCTTGTGAGCAAATCATCTTCTACATATTCCGGATGCTGCTCTATCACTTTTTCAAGTGAGCGGAAAACCTCCTTGACACACTGAATATATTCAGGTTTTGCATTATCACGCTTCTGAACTGTTTTGATTACGTTTTCTATGTATTCATTCATAAAAATACATCCCCCTTGTTTTATATACGTGAGCCACTGCTCACAATCTTTACAACTAATACTATAATACTTTTACGAAAAAATACAATAGATATTTTAAAACTTGTGCAAATTATACAAATACTGACAAAAAATAAACCGTAGTACAACGCTTTCATTGTACTACGGTTTTGTTACTTAAAATATTCCGACAGCCTGGAATAATAATACAAAAATCAAAATCGGAACAACAAATTTCATCATAACAATATAGATTGTTTTACGTGAAAATTTTTCGCCGTTTTTTGTAACCTCGTCAATAATTGTTTTCGGTTTTGCAACCCAACCGATGAGTATGCACGTGAGCAGTGCAACAAGAGGCATAAGAATATTGTTGCTGAGATAATCAAATACGTCAAGTATCTGACCTACAGAACCGTTAGGGAGCTTAAGCTCAAAGTAGAACAGATTATAGCCAAGACAAACAATTATACCGAAAACGAGCGCATAAGCTGTAACAATGATTGTGCTCTTTTTTCTGGAAAAATTATATCTGTCCATTATGCTTGATACGATTGCTTCCATTACCGATACACAGGATGTTACAGCTGCAAATATAACCATAAGGAAGAAAAGTATACCGATTACGGTGCCAGTTTTTCCCATATTTGCAAATACCTTAGGAAGAGATACAAACATCAGTCCGGGTCCTGCTGACATACCTTCCTTACCCATAAATACAAATACGGCAGGTACAATCATAAGTCCTGCAAGCAAAGCGACAATTGTATCAAATATCTCAATCTGATTAATTGATTTCATGAGGTTTGTATCATCATTTACAT
Source organism: uncultured Oscillospiraceae bacterium (assembly GCA_900544515.1). Lineage (GTDB taxonomy): Bacteria > Bacillota > Clostridia > Oscillospirales > Acutalibacteraceae > Eubacterium_R. Next base: position 2,251 of record UQVI01000035.1, read on the forward strand.
AGGAGCCATATGCAATCATAATACCCATGGCAACGCTGATTGAGAAGAACAGCTGTCCCATAGCGTCCATAAGGATAATAAAGAAATCTTTAAAAGTTACATTTGTGAAATCCGGTACAAGATAGATTTTAAGACCTTCAAGGCCTGTACGTGTTATACCGTCTGCATCAGTATAGCTGAGCGTTAATGAATATACAGATATACCTATAACAAGCAACAGTAATATCGGCATAAGTACCTTACTTGATTTTTCGATACCCTTATTTACACCGCAGAATACGGTGATAGAAGTCAGTGCAAGAAAAACCAGCATCCATATAATCGGCTGCCATTGCTGTGTGATATAACCTGTAAAATATCCGTCAGCAGCGGCGTCTGCACCACGACCGCTTATAAATGTGAAAAAGTATTTCAACACCCATCCGCCGATTGTACAGTAGTATGGCAGGATGATTACAGGTACGAGTGTGGCAAGTGTACCTATTCCCTTGAATTTTTTGTTGATTTTTCCGTAGGCGGTAAGGGGACTCTGCTTTGTTTTTCTGCCTATTGCAATTTCTGTTGTCAGAAGAGCAAAGCCAAAGGTAAGTGCAAGTATAATGTAACACAGTATAAATAAACCGCCGTTATCCTTTGCCGCTAAGTATGGGAATCTCCAAATGTTCCCCAAGCCTACGGCACTTCCTGCTGCAGCAAGTACAAAGCCTATTGAGCCGGTAAAGCTGCTTCTTTTCTTTTCACTCATAATTTCTCCTTGCTATTGGATTAAGCCAATAATATTTAACATATTTTATTTATAATATTTCTTTTTGGTAATAATTGCAAGCCACTGCGTTAATAGTTTAACATATTAAAGCGAAATGCTATGTTAATAAAAGTGAAATATGATTCGAAATGTAACACATTTTTTATGATTTATTGACTATATATGTTTTTTATATTATAATTATATAAGTTATTTTGGATATTCGTGTAGGAAACAGCCATGTTAAATTTAATGTACATAACCAATAATCCTGAAATTGCACTTGTTGCACAGTCCTGCGGTGTTGACAGAATATTTGTTGATATGGAGTATATCGGTAAATATGAACGGCAAGGCGGAATGGATACCGTACAGAATCATCATACCGTTTCTGATGTAAAAAATGTCAGAAAAGTACTGGACAAGTCTCAGCTTCTGGTCAGAGTGAATCCTATACATCCGGATTCAGAGACTGAAATCGAGGCAGTTATTCATGCCGGTGCTGATATTATTATGCTCCCTATGTGGAGGAATGCCAACGATGTTTCTGCGTTTCTCAATTTTGTAAACGGCAGAGCAAAAACAATGCTTCTTCTTGAAAATGTAGATGCAGTAAATCATCTTGACAGTGTTCTTGAGCTTGAGGGTATTGACGAAATTCATATAGGTCTTAATGACTTGCATCTCAGTCTTAAGCGTAAATTTCTTTTTGAACTTCTGGCTGATGATACGGTTGAGCAGATTGCAAAAAAATTAGTAAGAGCCGGTGTGAAATTCGGTTTCGGCGGCTTCGGCAGAATTAAAGAGGGTCTGTTGCCTGCCGAATATATTGTTGCTGAGCATTATCGTCTTGGTTCTTCAGTCGCTATTCTTTCAAGGAGCTTCTGCAATAGCAGTAAAATAGAGGATATGAACAAGCTTAAGGATATTTTCAAAAACGGAGTAGAGGAACTTCGTGCTTATGAAAAATATCTTGAGAGCTGTGACAGCAGCTTTTTTGCCGAAACGCATAAAAAGCTGTGTTCGTGTGTTGAAAAAATCATTGGGGAGATTTAAAATGTATAAGGTTTTTAAACGTTTTTCTGATATTGTTATTTCACTTTTTGCACTGATTATTTTGTCACCGCTGATGCTTTTGACAGCCCTGGCAATCAAACTTGATTCAAAGGGTTCGGTGGTATTCAAGCAGGAGAGACTGGGATATAAAGCAAAGGTGTTTCACATTTACAAATTCCGTTCAATGTGTGAAAATGCTGAGCAGATGGGTACAGGTCAGTATTCCTTTGCAGGAGATATGAGAGTTACCAAAGTCGGAAAATTTATAAGAGCGACGAGTATTGATGAATTGCCGCAGCTTATCAATGTGTTAAAGGGAGAAATGTCACTGGTCGGCTTTCGTCCGCCGCTTACCTATCATCCGTGGGATATAAGTGAATATACCGATGAACAGCTCAGGATGTTTGATGTGCGTCCGGGAATTACCGGCTGGGCACAGGTAAACGGCAGAAAGCATACAGAATGGCACGAGAGAATAAGGCTTAATGTTTATTATGTAGATCATATCAGCCTTTTTCTTGATATAAAAATTTTGTTTATGACTGTTTTCAGTGTGCTGAAGAATGAGGATAATGTTAACGTTACTGAGACCGTAAGGGGAACAGCAGCGGACATTAATGCCAATAACGAGACAACAGAAACTGTTTAATAATCGGAGAGTACATATGAAAGTATTATTTGTTGCAACGGTACGCAGTCATATCGGTCAGTTCCATATGCCGTTTATTGAGGAACTGAAAAAACGCGGCTGTGAGGTTCATGCCGCATATAAGGATAATTCAGCTGATAAACAGGGCCTTGATTTATCTGCAGTTGATAAGGTGTTTGAAGTGCCTTTCAGCAGAAGTCCGTACAGTACAAGCAATATCAAGGCATATAAGGTACTGAAAAAAATCATTGATGAAAATCATTATGATGCAATTCACTGCCATACGCCGATGGGTGCTGTTGTTACACGTCTTGCTGCAAAAAATGCAAGAAAAAAAGGCACTAAAATCATTTATACGGCGCACGGCTTTCATTTCTATAAGGGTGCATCAAAATTCAACTGGCTTGTTTTCTATCCCATTGAAAAATATCTTGCAAAATATACGGATTGCCTTATTACCATAAATAAGGAGGACTATGAGCTTGCCAGGAGAAAAGGCTTTAAAACACCGAAAATCAAGCACGTGGACGGTGTAGGTGTTGATATCAGCCGTTTTCACAGCGTAACGGCTTCTGAAAAGTCACAGCTCAGAAAGGAATATGGTTATCGTGACAGTGACTTCCTGATGATTTATCCTGCTGATTTTTGTAAACGGAAAAATCAGAATATGCTTTTTGACACACTTAAATTACTGCTTGAAAAGAACAGTAATTTTAAATTGCTTCTTCCGGGACTCGATGAGTTCGCTCAGCCGTATATTGAATACGCTAAGGAAATCGGCGTTTATGATCACATAAGAGTTATGGGCTACAGGCGTGATATTGACAAGCTAGTAGGAATGTGTGATCTGTCAGTTTCGTCCAGCAGGCAGGAGGGTCTGCCGATTAATCTGATCGAGGCAATGGCAATCGGAAATGCGATTGTTGCCTCTGATGTCAGAGGAAATAATGATTTAGTTGTTAACGGCAGAAACGGATTCCTTGTAGAACTCAATCATTCACAGGAAATGGCAGATGCTGTTTTAAAGCTGTATAATTATCCTGAACTCGCTGAGTCTTTCAGAAAACAAAATAACAGTATGGTTAAAAAATATAGCGTTGACAGCGTAATCAGTCATATGGTTGAAATTTATAAGGATTTAGGTTTGTTATGAGAGTTTTACATATGATTCCCGACATCGGAATATCCAACGGCGTTATGAGTGTTATTCTTAACTATTTTAAAGCAATGCCTGAAGATATTAAATTTGATGTTGTCTATTTTTCAGAGACGGAAAAAACAAGACAGGCTGATATTGAAGCCTTAGGGGGCAGAGTGTTTAAAATTGATGCTCCGTCACCAAAGGACCTGATAACAGGCAAGATGAATTCCTTTTTTGAAAAGCATTCGGATGAATGGCATGCGCTTCATATTCATTGTCCGCATTTTGCAGTTTTTATTGCTCCATACGCAAAAAAGTACGGAATCCATAAAATTGCAATGCATTGTCATTCTACCTGGTATTCACTTGATCCGAAAAATAATTTCAGAAATAAAATGCTATATCTTATGGGAAGCAGAACGGTTGATACAAAATTTGCCTGCGGTAAGGCTGCAGGGCATTTCTGGTACGGCAGCGATAAAAATTTTACAGTGCTGCCCAATGCAATTGATTGTGATAAATTCAGATATAATGAAGAAATCAGAAATAAGAAAAGAGAAGAGCTGGGTCTAAAGGATTCTTTTATCGTGGGGCATCTTGGAAGAGTTTCTCCCCCTCAGAAGAATCATACCTTTCTTCTCAAAGTATTTTCTCAGATAAAAAAGAAAAAGGGAAATGCGGTTCTGCTTATGGCAGGCGCTGACAAAAATGAAGAGCTGGATGCTCTTTCAAAACAGCTTGGAATTGAAAAGGATATATTCTTTTTAGGGGCAAGAACAGATGTTTGTGAGCTTTGTCAGGCGTATGATTTGTTTCTGTTCCCATCATTCTGGGAGGGTCTGCCGGTATCTGTTGTAGAGGCGCAGGCAGCAGGTCTTCCGGTAGTAATGTCTGACTCAGTAACGGACGAGGTCTGTGTAACAGATCATATTATTTCTCTGTCGCTCAGTGAATCACCTGAGATATGGACGCAGAGAGCACTGGATTTTGCAGAGCAGAAAAACAGATATACATTTGACATTATGAAAAAAAGCGGCTGGGATATTTATGAATGTGCCGAAAGACTTGTAAAATATTATAAGAATCATTAAATTAGATTGGATTTGGAGGTGTAAAAAATGATATGGTTTTTAATTGCTGTAATAGGCTTTGCAGTTGTTTATTTTTTTACACCGAGAAAGCAGATATGGATTCCCTTTGCATTGCTGCTGATTGCGTTTACAGTGATAGCATATCACGCTGTTCCGGCTGTAAGTGATGATTTATTCCGTTATCATAACATTATTGATTCATTAAGATGGGGCGGATATGACCGACTCAGAGAAATGATTGAGAATAATGAATATGATTACGGTGCTCTTCCTGTCTGCGGCTACTATTTTTATTTTATAAGTCTTCTTCCGAACAATAATTATTTATCCGCTATTACAATGTTTATCGTTTATGCATGTATGTTTCATTTGCTGCTTAAGGTTGCAAATCGGTATGATGTCGGAAAACTATATCTTTTCGTTGCAGCCTTCTTTGCCATTTCGACTTATTGGTACTATGATACCTGTAGCGGTATCAGAAACGGTCTTGCGTTTGCCGTTGCAGTGGTGTGTATATATTACCATTTTGTTGAGCATAAGCATATTTTACTTTGCTTTATAGGTTATGTTCTTGTATGTGGTCTCCACTCGTCGGGTATTGTTCTTGTTGCTCTTGCATTTATTGCGTGGATATCGTGGAAGAATGCAAGCAAGTTTATTAATGCAATGCTTATTGTAGGTTTGGCAGTCAGCGGTGCTGTGCTGTCAGTCATCAGTGAAATGACAGATAATCATTTTATTCAGACTCTTGCCGGAAAGACAGAAAGAGCTGCCGACGGTAATTTCAGTCTGGCAACAAATGTTATGGTTAACTATGTAACATTTTTCATTGCCGTTATGATTATTCTTTATTCATTTTACTATATCAAAAGATATGTATCTGAAAAGGGGGATAAAACATTTTTCAGGTTTGTTGAGGTGCTCGCTTTCTTTATGGTAGGATGTCTTTACAGCGGTCTTATCTTTGTAAGGCTGTCAAGGTGGGTAATTCCGGTTGTGGCAGGCATTACATTTATGGTGGGTATGCAGATTCAAGCTGACAAAATAAACAGTGGTGACATCTGTGCGGATATACGCAGCGGAACACCGAAAGGCGCATTGTTCAGAATGCAGAGCAAGGGTATATTCAGCTTGATGATATTTGTATATTCAGTAGTTCATTTATGGTATGATTGTACCGGAAGCAGCCTGATATGGCTGCATTGCAGATAATGGGGTGAGTATATTGATAAATGGTATGATTAGCGTAATTATTCCTGTATATAAAACAGAAAAATATATTGAACGCTGTTTGAACAGCGTTGTTCATCAGACCTATAAAAATCTTGAAATACTTTTAATTGACGATGATTCACCGGATAACTGCCCAAAAATCTGTGATGAATGGGCAAAGCGTGACAGCAGAATAAAGACTTTTCATATTGAGAATAAGGGCGTTGCCAATGCAAGAAATATCGGTATATCCAATTCAAACGGTGAACTTATTGCCTTTGTTGACAGTGATGATTATATAGAGTCTGATATGCTTGAGCTTCTTTATGATAATATGATAAAGGAGAATGCTGATATATCCATGTGCTCCTATTGTCATAATGATGATATGCCTGAGAAAAATAGTAACAATATCATTGCTTTACAGTCTGATGTATTTATGCAGAACATTGTTTCAGGTGAATATGCCTATGGCTTTTTGTGGAATAAGCTTTATAGAAGAGAAACGATTGGCAATGCCTATATGCCACATCTTTCCTATTCAGAGGATATGGTCTTTAATTATTATGTTATGAAAAATGCCGATAAAATGGTTGTTTCAGATACAGTGAAATATCATTATAATGTCAATGAGGGCAGTGCAACAGCATCAAAATTTGATTATTCCAATCTTGACGCTGTGAAGGCGAGGGGTATCATATTTAATGATATTGCTGATGAATCACTTAAGCCATATGCACTTAAGAGCTGTGTAACATCCGAGTTTATTGCACTTAGCCAGATGATAAGGAATCATACCTGCCTTGACAGATATGATGAAATAAGGTCAAGTATAATTGCATATAAAAAGGATATTTTTAAGAGCAGTATTTTTGATACGAAGTGTAAGCTGAAAACATTTATTTTGATGCTGAGCCCAAAGCTTTATAATATGTTAATTAAAAAACTTAAATTTTGAGGTGCGTTATGAGCAGTCCTGAATTTTCTATTATTGTTCCTGTATATAATGCACAGGAATATCTTGATGAATGTGTGAGAAGTGTGCTAAGTCAGAGCTGTACTGATTTTGAATTACTCCTTGTTGACGACGGCTCTGTTGATGATTCTCCGGCAATGTGTGACCGATTTTCATCTTCAGACGGCCGGGTGAAAGCCATACATACCAAAAACGGCGGTGCTTCAAAAGCAAGAAATACAGGACTTGATTATGCGTCCGGCGAGTACATCATTTTCCTTGACAGTGATGATTACTGGGATAACAAAGATGCACTGCATATTCTCAGTAAAAATATAAGTGAAAATCACAGTGATATTTTAATGTTCGGCTGTACGGACTGGAATACCGTAACCGGCGAGAAAAAGATTACACGATGTGATTATGATTTGGATTTGCTTGCCCAAAATGATATTGAAAAATCACTGCACTATTTGTTTTCTAACAAGCTTTTGCCAGGCGGACCTACCGTGTTTGCCGTAAAATCATCTTTAATCAATAAAATAAACCTGAGATTTAAAGAGGGAATACAGGCGGAGGACTATGATTGGGTACTCAGTCTTTTTTGCAATTGCAGTTCAATCAGTGCTGTAAATGAGCCTTTTTATATTTACAGAAAAGGGCAGGGAAGTACCGTGAGCTCGGGTGCGAGTATAAAGCTTATTAACGGTACGGTATATACAATAGAAAAGTGGGAAAATCTTGCTGATACATACAGTGATGTAATCAGAGCGGATATCCTTAATTATCTCGCCTTTATATATTCAACAGGTATTATCATAATCGGCAGAATGAGTAAAGCAGACAAAAATTCTGCAATAGAAAAAATGAAACCGTTTAAACATATACTCAGCTGCGGTTATTGGAAAAAGGTCAGACTTGTAAAATACTTTCTTAAGCTGTTTGGTTTTCGCATTACCGCCGGTGCTGTTCATTTGGCAAGGAATGCACTGAACTGATTTGGGGGATCATTCATTGAAAAATGTTTTAATTGTTATTCAGTCACTCAGACCCGGAGGGGTTGAAAAGGTTGCAGTAAATCTTGCCTCTCATCTTCCTCAGAGTGAATATAATTTTACCTACTATCTTCAGAAAATTGATGCTGAGCAGGACCCTGAATTATTAAAAACCGCACAGTCGGAAAATGCAAAAATAATTATCAGGCCTGAAGAAATAAAAGGCTATGTCGGAAAGTATAAGCACATAAAACAGGTTATGGCGAATGAACAATATGATGTGGTTCATTCCCACGTAATGTTCTATAACGGACTTGTGATGCGTGCGGCACAAAAAAGCGGCGTAAAAAAACGAGTTTCACATTCACACGCAATCCGTCTTAACAGAGCTGAAACCTTACCTTTTAAGGTTTACCGTACATTTATGCAGAGGTGGATTAACCGTTATGCAACCGATAAGCTTGCCTGTTCTGTTGCAGCAGGCAATTATCTGTATGGCGAAAAGGAGTATTCAAAAAACGGAAAATTCCTTTCAAACGGAATTGATACACAGCTTTTTGAATATAATGCCGATATCCGAAAGGCGAAAAGAGAGGAGCTTAAAATAGCTGACAATGAAATATTGGTAGGCCATATCGGTACGATTTATTACATAAAAAATCAGACATTTCTTGTTGAAGTGTTTTCTAGAATGCTTGAGAGAAATCCCAATATGCATCTTATATTAGTCGGTGAAGAGGTCGACAGAGATGTTGTTGAAGAAAAGGTAAAAGCACTTGGAATTGCTGATCAAGTGATTTTTGCAGGTCAGAGAACAGATATATCACAGCTTTTGCAGGCAATGGATATTATGATTTTTCCATCACTTTTTGAGGCTCTTCCCGTATCACTTATTGAGGCTCAGGCATCAAAGCTTCCATGCCTGATATCAGATACAGTTACATCTGATGTGAAATTTAATGAAAATGTTGATTTTATGTCACTTAAAAATTCAGCTGAGGCATGGTCTGATAAGGCCTTTGAGCTTTTAAAAATAAAAAGAGAAGATATTGCAACAGATCATTTGAAAAGTGTTTATGATATCTCATCATCAGCAAAAATGCTTGATGCAATATATAATACGGAGAATTGCAATGATTAGTATTATTGTTCCTATATATAAAGTTGAAAAATATATAAGGCAGTGTGTTGACAGTATAATCAATCAGACTTATGAGGATATTGAGATTATTCTTGTTGATGACGGATCTCCTGACAATTGCCCTCAGATTTGCGACGATTACGCAAAAACGGACGGCAGAATAAAGGTTGTTCATAAAGAAAACGGTGGAATTATGTCTGCACGCAAAGCCGGATTGAAAGTTGCCACAGGAGATTATATAGGCTTTGTTGACGGCGATGATTGGATTGAGGCTGATATGTATGAATGTTTTGCCAATGCTATTCACCAGTATCATCCGGATATGGCAATTTGTGAATTCTATTTCTCTTATCCTGAAGAAGAGGGGAGAAGCAGTCAGAAGCTTTCAAAAGCATTCTTCCTTAAGGAGGATATGAAACGTGAGCTTTATCCCACAATGCTTTTTAAGGATAAGTTTTACAGCTTTGGTATAAATCCCTGCTGTTGGAGCAAGGTCTTTAAAAAAGAGATTTTGGAGCATAACCTCAATAAAGTTACAACAAAAATCAGAATAGGAGAAGATGCTGCCTTTGTTTATCCCTGTCTGCTGGAGGCTGAGAATGTTGCTTATGTGGACAAGTTCCTTTATCATTACAGAATAAACAGAGAGTCAATTACGAAGGCATATGATATCAATATGGAGGATACGATTCTTTTTCCGTATGATATCCTCAGCAAAGCCCTTGATAAGGATAAATACAATTTTTCATTTCAGCTGAATTATTATCTTCTTTATCTTGTAAATATGGTTATCCGAAATGAAGCAAACCGTGACAACAAAAAAAGTGCTTCACAGAGAATCTGTACCTTTAAAAAATTTACTGATAATGAAAATGTTGTAAATGCAGCTAAAAGTGTTGAATATTCACGCCTTCCGAAGCATACGCAGCTTATTGCAAAATTTATCTCACTGAAAAGTCCTGTGCTTCTGTACTTTTACTCAGTTCTGTTAAGGAGGTTTTTATAGTGGAAAATACGCTGATTAGTGTAATCGTTCCTGTCTATAAGGCAGAAAAATATCTTGACAGATGTGTTGAGAGTATCGTCAGTCAGACTTATAAAAATCTCGAAATTATACTGGTTGATGATGGTTCGCCCGATAACTGTCCTCAGCTTTGCGATGCATGGGCTGAGCGCGACAGCCGTATAACTGTTATTCATAAGAAAAACGGAGGAGAGCTTTCTGCACGCAGTGCAGGCTGTCTCTTATACACATCTCCGAGCCCACGAGACTAAGGCGAATCTCG
>UQVI01000036.1 GCA_900544515.1 uncultured Oscillospiraceae bacterium
ACGAGATTCGCCTTAGTCTCGTGGGCTCGGAGATGTGTATAAGAGACAGCCTGTTATATTGTGTGAAAAATTTTTGTAAATATTATTTTTTATGCATAAGCAAAACAGAATTGTTAAAATTAAAAATGGTGATTCGTATGGATACTCTTTATACAGAGTATGATAAAAACAAGAAAAAATTTGAAGATGATTTCAAGGACTGCTCCGACTTTCTGATGAGAGAGACGGTAATATGCGGTGAAAAGGGCTTTTTCTGTGTTATGGATGGGTTGATTGATTCGCTTCAGCTGTCACAGCTGATTATGTCGCCTATACTTGAAAGAGACATTTCTTTTCATGATAATCAGGATTTACAGAATAAGATTAAACTCAGTGTAGTCAATTCACTGGAAATGAATGAAGCAACGACCTTTAAGGATTGCTATTTTTTCCTTATGAGCGGATTTTGCGTATTTGTACTTGATGGGTGCAATAAGGCGATTGTTTTCGGTATTCAGGGTTGGGCAAAACGTTCAATCGATGAGCCTACGAATGAAAGTAATGTAAAGGGCGCTAAGGAATGCTTTATCGAAGCACTCAATGATAATAAGGCATTGCTTAGAAAAAGGCTTAAAACACATCATTTAAAATTCAAACAGATTAAACTCGGCTCAGCGGCAGATACGCCGGTTGTGATTGCTTATGTTGATAATCGTGCCGACCCGGAGCTTGTAAGGGAAATTGAACACCGACTGAAGGGTGCCAATTTTAATACTGTTGTTGATTATGGTGAAATTCTGCCTTTTGTCGATACGGATATAAAATCATTCTTTTCTTGTGTAGGAAATACAGAACGTCCTGACGTGGCAGTGTCAAAGCTCCTTGAGGGAAGAATTGTAATCATGGTAGAGGGAACGCCCTTTGCGATTTATTTGCCGTATCTTTTCAGTGACAATTTTCAGTCCGTTGATGATTATGATAATCCACCGTTTCACAGCGGATTTATAAGGGTATTAAAGTATTTCAGCTTTGTTATTTCGGTTTTTTTACCCGGTATATATGTTGCTGTGGGAACTTTTCATCAGGAGTTGATTCCCACAAATCTTCTGTACACTATTGCATCGGAGGAAATTACCACACCTTTTTCTCTGACAACAGAGGCAATTATTCTTTTAGTGCTTTATGAAATTATGAGAGAAGCAGGAATCAGACTGCCAAAGGCAATTGGACACGCGGTTTCTATAATAGGCGGTATTATTATAGGCGAAACAACAGTTACAGCAGGGCTTATCGGAGCACCAATGCTTGTTGTAATTGCAATGACCGCTATATCCTCATATGTTGTATACCCACTGTATGAAAGTGTATCGGTATTAAGATTTTTATTTATCATATTTGGCGGAATGTTCGGTATGTATGGAATTATTCTCGGTGCCGGTGTTGTATTCATAAATATCTGCTCGCTGAATCCGTTCGGTGTACCATTGTCATCACCGATTTCTCCGCTTGACAGGCATTCATTGGGTGATATATTCTACAGGGAAACCTGGCTTAAATTGTCAAAACGCAAGGTGCGTGTAAATAAATTGAGAGGTGCAGATATTGACACAGGCAAAAAGGGATAGGGTAGCACCCATAAGTATATTTTTTCTGTTTTATATCAGCCGTATTGTGATAACACTGACGAATGTGCAGTCCATATCAATCGGTTATATGAAAACGGATATTCTGATTAGTGCTTTGTCATCTATGGGCATAACCCTGGTTATGGCATTACCGGCAATCTATTGTTACAGAAAACACAAAAACCCATTTGATGTAAAATGGGTAGGTTTTTTCTATTCAATATATTTTATATATCTTGCAGGTGTTAATATCAGCAGATTTTCATACTTTGCATCTACTACACTCAATCCGAATTCCAAAGCCTGGATGTTTTCCGCCATAATCGCTTTATGTGCACTATATGGTGCATATTTAGGCATAGAAGGTCTGTCCAGATTTTCAGCATTCGGATTTGCACTTCTGGTCGGTTCCATTTTAGTTGCACTGCTTTGCAGCCTTAAAAATTATCAGGAAATTAATTTGTATCCGGTTATTGTGAATGATAATGAAGGCATATTAAAAAATATCCTTTTTATGACCGGCAACTCTTCTGAAATTGCATTGTTTTTGTGCCTTTCAAAAAAAGTTAACGGTAAGGCCGTTAAGCCTTATGTATGGTCTGTTATTGCATCCTTTTTCACAATATTTATACTGCTTCTTTTTGTGGTTGCCGTAATGGGTGATGCAGCAACTCTTCATGCATTTCCGATCTATACCTTATTCCAGCTTTCAAAAATCGGACTCTTTGAGCGCATAGATGTTCTTTATATTTCCTGCTGGATATTTGGTATATTTATTAAATCTGTTCTGTTGGTATATTGTGCAAGTATTTCCTTCAAGCCTATGAAAAAAAGTACAAAATGTATGATCTCATCTGTATTGGCCTTTGCTGTGGCTATGTGCCTGACCGAACTTGTAGATATAAATACAGTTTCACCTGTTATTTATGTTATACCATTTGCTGTATTTTGTATTATTGTTCCAATTCTGACATTGGTTTTAAAAAAGAGAAATTATGGTGATGAACTTGTCGAAAAGTTTTAAAATAGCAGTCTGCTGTGTTATGATTGCAGGAATGCTGTCAGGCTGTATGAATTCCGTCCACTTGAAGGATTTGCTTGTTGTTGAGGGGCTTGGTGTGGAAACGCAGGGCGATAAGGTTAATCTTATTATTCAGACACTCAAGCTGGGAGCAGCAGAGGGTAACGAAACACCTCAGGGAAACAGAACGTATAATACCGAAGGGAATGGTGCTACGATTGTTGATGCCATTTCAGGTTTTTCAAAGAGTGTCTCGAAAAAGCTGTTTTTCGGTCAGAATAAGCTGATTGTTTTCAGTCGTGATATTGCAGAGTCGGATTTTAAAGAAAAGCTTGACTATTTTCTGCGTTCATCAGATTCGCGTATTGATGTTGCAGTGTGCATATCAGATAAGAGTGCCAAAGAAATCATTGAAAGCAAGGAAAATGATTCCGGTATTCCCTGTGAAAATATAGTCTACCTTCTGAAAAACGGCCAGGATGCAGGTTTGAGTGCTTATGTTACAATCGGCGAGCTTCTGAATATGTCTACAGATAAGACCTCAGATGTTTACCTGCCTGTTGTTGAAATGAATGAAAAAGGGGACAGTACACAGACGAAAGGACTTGGCTTGTTCAGCAAAGAAAAAATGGTATACGTTACCAATGATGATGAAACATTAGGCTTTAATCTGATATCTGATAAGGTTAAAATATGTACAATTGAGTTTGAGGATAAAGAGCTTGGTGATATAAGCCTGAAGGTTTCTGAACCTAAGATTAAAAAGCATATTGAAATTGTTGACGGTAATATCGTTTTTAATGTTGATATTAAAGCGCAGCTTATGATTGATGAAATTGAAAAGGGTATAGTCACCAACCTTGATGAAGAAAATCTCAAAAAAATATGCAGTGATGCAGACAGGAAAATGGAACAGCTTTGTACAGCTGCCTTTTCTGCTTGTCAGGAGAACAACAGTGATTCATTAAGAGTCGGTGAGTATCTCGCAAAGGACAGTCCTAAATCCTATGATAAGCTTTCAGACGAATGGGATAAGTATTTCCAGACCGTCAGATTTTCCGTGCATGCTGATACTGAGCTGAAGAAAATCAGTGATAATACGCAATTAGGCTGATGCACTGTCTGAATAGGGTAACCATTTCTTTTTCACCGCCGGCTTCGCCGACTTTTGAAAAGCATACAATTGCAGGTATGATGATTGTCAGTGCAAATATAATTGCGTATACAATAAGTATTTTTTTCAAGATGTCCTCTCCTTGACTTTGTGATAAATAAATTGTATAATAATTTGATAAAGATGCATTATTTATGATCTTCTATGGATTCATAATCAGTGAATCCATATATTATATAGTTTTGATTTTACGAAAGGAGAAAATTATGCCATCAAGTTATATTTCCCCAATTTCAATGGACGCTCTTTCAAGTTTATGTTCAGAACTTGATAAAAATAACTATATTAAGAAAAGTGATTATGAAAGATATCATGTAAAAAGAGGACTCAGAAACAGTGACGGTACAGGTGTTATGGCAGGTCTTACACGCATTTGTTCCGTTGAAGGCTATTATATCCTCGATGGTGAAAGAATACCAAAGGACGGTAAGCTTTCATACAGAGGCTACGATATCAATGATATTGTGGAGGGCTGTATTAAGGATGACCGCTTCGGATATGAAGAGGTAGTTTGGCTGCTTCTTTTCGGTGATTTGCCGACGAATCAGCAGCTTTACAGTCTGCGTGAGGTTATTGCAGAATGCAGGGCTCTTCCGGATGAATTTATTGAGGATATGATTATGAAGCATGCCTCAAAGGATATTATGAATAAAATGGCACGAAGTGTAATGTCACTTTATTCATTTGATGAAAATCCTGATGATATTTCTATTCCTAATGTTCTTCGTCAGTCTCTGCAGCTTATTGCACAGATGCCTACGATTATGAACAGTGCATATCAGGTTAAGAGACGTGCGTTTTATAATAAAACGATGTTTCTTCATCCTATTATTAAGGAGCAGTCAACCGCTGAATATATTCTGAATCAGCTAAGAGTGGATAAAAAGTTTACACGTGAGGAGGCAAAGTTGCTTGATATCTGCCTTCTCCTTCACGCTGATCACGGCGGCGGTAATAACTCCACCTTTTCCACAAGAGTTCTGACATCCAGCGGTACCGATACATATTCAGCTATTACTGCAGGCTTCGGTTCTCTTAAGGGCCCTCGTCACGGCGGCGCAAATATCAGAGTTGCACAGCAGATGAATGAGATTATGGCTGCTGTTCCTGATTCAACAGATCCTGCACAGGTTAAGGATTATCTTGTTAAGATTCTGAAAAAAGAAGCAGGTGACGGAAGCGGACTTGTTTATGGTATGGGACACGCAGTTTATACCAAGTCTGATCCGCGTGCAGTTATTCTTAAGGAAAATGCCAGAAAGCTTGCTTTTGAAAAAGGTTTTGAAAAGGAATTCAAAACGCTTGAAAATGTTGAGCTTCTTACACCTCAGGTGTTTGCTGAGATTAAGGGCGACGATAAGGTGATGTGTGCTAATGTTGACCTTTATTCAGGTCTTGTTTATAAAGTTCTTGGAATTCCTGAGGATTTGTATACGCCTCTTTTTGCCACAGCCAGAATTGCAGGCTGGTGTGCACACAGACTGGAGGAACTGACCTCAGGCGGAAGAATTATGCGTCCTGCATATAAGAGTGTAAGTCATACCAGAAAATTTGTTGATATAAATAACAGAATTGAAAAATAATTTGCCAAAGGGAGATAAAAGAGTGCAGAAAGCAAGAGCAAAAATATCTGTTTTATTATTGATAATAACAGTAGTTGCTGCTTGTATTCTGCGCTTTTTCCAAATATATTCCGATACTGGTATAACAGGCTCCTATGCAGTGTACCTGCTCATTTTTGTCGGATTTGTATTTGCCGGTGTTTATGCCAATTCAAAAAGGAATTTGGCAAGAACATTTGATATTGAAAATGGTCAAAGAAGTGCTTTTCTTTCATCAATGATTCTTGCAGTTACCTTTTTCTATGATTTTATTCATCAGGGGTACAACTGTTATGACTATGTATCAAGAGCCTCTTATGTTGACTATACCTATATTGTTCCTCTGGGAATAAGCGGTGTATTTGCTCTTTTAAGCTGCTTTTATTTTTTGACCTTTTCGCTGACAATGAAAAATTCCAATTATGATTTCAGAAATTTTACGCTGCTTCATTTTTCACCGGTGATATGGGCAATTGTCAAGCTGTTCGGGATTATGCTTCAGATTGTTGATGTCAAGGTTAATTCCGAAATCTGCTGTGAGTTTATTCTGTTGTGTGTTATTATCTGCTTCCTTTTAAGTATGATATCAGCAGTTGACAGAGGGGATGCTCCAACAACCGCTTTTTTTGTCTTTTCTTCAGTAATATTGGCTGTTATGTCCTGTGTTGTAGGTGTGGTGAGAGTAGCACTGATTATTGCTGAAAAGGGTAACAATATGAGCAGCGTCTCTTTTTCTGCTGTAACATATATCATGCTTGGGATTTTTTCCATTCACTTATTAAGTGATATTTATAAACGCAGTAAGTAAAATATTATTAAGGAAAAATCATTTTGTTTTTAGAAAATTTAAAAACCATTGCACTTCAGGTGCTTATTCTGTATCTGATAGCAGGTATAGGCTTTGTAACAGATAAAATCGGTATATTCAAGCAGGCTGATGGAAAACGCCTTATTGATTTGCTGTTCAATGTGATTCTGCCGATTGCGATTATACATACTTTTATGACAATGGAATATACTGCTGAGCATGTAAAAGGGATACTGATTGCATTTATTTGCGCTTTTGCAACGCATATTTTCGGTGCTCTTTTATCCATGTTCACTTTCAGAAAACGGTCTCTCAAAGAACGCGGAATTTATCATTATGCAATGATTTTATCCAATGCCGCATTCCTTGCTCTTCCGCTTGCAAAAAGTGTTATCGGCGGAGAGGGCATATTCTATTGCTCGGTTTATGTTGCTGTGTTTAATATGGTGGCATTTACGCTTGGAATTTATCAGATGTCAGGCAGAGAGGCAAAGCTTGATTTAAAAAAGCTTATTTTCAATCCCGGTTCGATGTCCGTTATTATAGGGCTTCCACTGTTTTTTCTCCACCCTGATATACCGTATTTTATCGAGTATCCTATGGAAGTTGTGGGAAATTGTAATTCACCGCTGGCAATGATTGTGTTCGGAACATTTCTTGCCAATTCAAGCTTTAAAAATATGTTTACAAAAAAGGAAATATACTTTGTTTCCTTAATCAGATTGGTGGTTATTCCTCTTTGTATGCTTGGATTATTCTATGTATGCGGAGTAAGAGGTCAGCTTCTGATTGCTATGCTGATTTCCGCATCTGCTCCTACTGCCACAAATACGGCAATGTATGCGGCAAAATATGATAATGATCCGGCACTCGGTTCGGAATTATCGGCACAGTCCTCTGTACTTTCAATAGCCACAATGCCGGTTATTGTTGCTTTAGCGACAACTGTCAGTTAGATTAATGAATTGTAAATTTTATTTTAAATAAATGGACATAAGTTGAATTACACTCTTTTATAATGTATAATTGTTTTGAGAGAACTGATGAATTAGGGAGAGAAGAGAATATATTATAAAGGGTGATTCATTTATGAAACTTGTTATTGTAATTTTATCAAATAAGGATTTGACTCAGGTTCTTGCAGCTGCAAGTGCAGAGGGATTTTTTTCAACTAAGATTTCAACCGCCGGTCAGTTTTTAGAAGGCGGACATACAACCATTCTTTTTGGTGTTGAAGAAGAAAAAGTGGATTTGCTTTTTGATGTTGTTGAAAAAAATGTAACGAAACGTGTTGTCAGAAAAACCGGTGTTGAGAGTACACTTGAAGGCTCTTTGCTTAAAAAACCGGTTGATGTAGAGGAATTCGGTGCAGTTGCCTTTGTAGTTGATGTGGAACAGTTCAAAAGGTTATAAGTATGAAAATCTCCGGATTTATAGGGAATGAAAGAATAATAGAGCAGCTCGGCTGTCTGATTGATGCCGGGCGTTTTCCTCACGCTGTTGTTATTGAGGGAGCTGAAGGTCTTGGAAAAAAGACTTTGGCTCGCTTGCTGGCAACGGCTCTTGTTTGTCGTGGGGAAAAAAAGCCGTGTATGGAATGCTCGCAGTGTCATAAAGCAGCTGAGAAAATTCATCCGGATATTTTTGAGTACAGTGCCGCAGACGGTGCAAACTCTTTTCATGTTGATACTATACGAGATGTGGTTAAGGATGCATATGTTCAGCCGAATGAGGCTGAGTATAAAGTGTATATATTAGGCAATGCCGATTGTATGAGTGTCTCGGCACAGAATGCACTTTTGAAAATACTGGAGGAGCCGCCTGAGTATGTCGTGTTTATTCTTACGGCACGTTCAAAAAGTATGCTGCTGGAAACAGTGTTATCAAGATCTGTTGTTGTAACGCTTGAAGGTGTTGAGCCTGATGAGGGTGCACGATTTATCAGCTCGCGGATTGATGATGTGAGCTATGAGGATGCTAAGCGTGCACTTGAAACCTTCAATGGAAATATCGGAAAGGCTGTTGCAAGCTTTTCCGACGGAAAAGAAAATGAGCTGGCAGGAGTTTGCCGTGAGATTTGCAGGGCTCTTGTTGATTCAAGTGAATATGAGCTTTTGTGTGCCTGCTCTGTTTTTCAGAAGGACAGAGGATCCGTCGTTTTTGCCTGTGATTTTTTAAAAAATATTTTCAGAGATGCACTGGTCTGTAATGAAAATAGTGAGTGTTTATCGGGACAAAGAGATACTGCCATAATGTTAAAAACAAAACTTACCAGACAAAAACTTGTTGACTTAATGAATGTTTGTGATACACTTAAAGAAATGGCATTGATGAATTCAAATAATTCAATTCTTATAACGAAAATCTGTTACAGCTTAAGACAGGCTGTCGGCAGATGATATGGAGGATATATAAATGACAAAGGTTGTTGGTGTTCGTTTTAAGGACACAGGCAAGACCTATTATTTTGACCCACAGGGTCTTGATATAAAAAAAGGTCAGACTCTTGTGGTTGAAACTGCAAGGGGTATTGAATGCGGTGTAGCACAGTATGATGTGAAAGAGGTTGAGGATGACGAAGTCGTTTCTCCTCTCAAGCCGGTTAAAAGAATTGCTGATGATAACGATTTAAGAATTATCGAAGAAAACAGGCAGTTCGAAAAGGAAGCACTTGAAGTTTGCACGGAGAAGATAAAAAAACATAATCTGGAAATGTATCTGACAGGTGCGGATTATTCCTTTGACAGATCAAAAATCGTCTTCTATTTCACAGCGGACGGAAGAGTTGATTTCAGAGAACTGGTTAAAGATCTCGGTGCACATTTTCGTACAAGGATTGAGCTTAGGCAGATTGGTGTACGTGATGAAAGCAGACTTCTCGGAGGACTCGGAATATGCGGAAGACCGTTTTGCTGTGCGACATTTTTAGATGATTTCCATTCCGTTACAATCAAAATGGCAAAGGATCAGGGCTTATCTCTTGCACCGAGTAAGATCAGCGGTACCTGCGGAAGGCTTATGTGCTGTCTGAAATATGAGCAGAATTCATATGAGTATCTGCATAAGATAACGCCTAAAAAGAATACGGTTGTGGATTGTCGTGAGGGTAGGGGCGTTGTTGTTGACGCATCCATTCTCACAGGAAAATTGAAGGTTCAGCTCGACAAATCTCCTGAAGGATTGCCTGTTGTTGTTAATAGGGAAGAGGTAAGAGTTGTAAGAAATGACTCTAACTGCCATAAAGAAAAAAGAACAAAAGAGTAAAAATAACTTGATTTTTCGGTTATATACTGTTATATTATTGATAGAAGTTTGATGTAGGAGGTGTATCCATAATGGCATATGCAATTTCTGATGATTGTATCTCATGCGGCGCTTGTGCTGCTGAATGTCCTGTAAGTGCGATTTCTGAAGGCGATGGCAAATTCGTTATCGATGCTGACACTTGTATTGAGTGCGGTGCTTGCGAAGGCGTTTGTCCTGTAAGTGCTCCTGCACAGGCATAAGATATACATAGGTTTATGATTTAGACACACTGTTATTCAGTGTGTCTTTTTTCTTTATTGCATCTTTACTTTTTTTTATTTAGATTTTGTTTTTTGTTTTCTATAATCCTCATTACAAATGAATTATCGAAATCGGAGGAATGATTATGAAAAACAAGAAAAGATTATTTTTAGCAGGAATATGGATTGCTTTAGCGGTACTAGTATTGCTGTTGTCTGTTATGTGTAAAAATAATAAATCAATTATTGATATTAAAGTACCGGATTATTATTCGCTCTCCGAATTTTATTTTGATGGCGATTTTAATGAGTTTTATAGGGATAGTTATGATTGGTATCAATCAATAGAGGATAAAGAGGGTGTTTATATTGTAAATACATCCTTTTATGATTATGAAGTATTAAATGGATGGAAGGAAAATAAAGTCTACAATTCTGTGCCGGATAAGGCTTTTTGGTATTTTACTGTTTCTCCATCGTATTTAAAACAAATGGGAATCGAAATAAGTGCAAAAGAAATTAGTGATGCGCAAAATGGTACAAGATTATATCTTATACCTGATACATTAAGTGAAAATGAATCTGAAATTATGATTTCTTTTTTGAAAGAGGATGCAATAGAAAAGGCAGATACAAGTAATATCCAAACTGTATTTACTGTTAAACAGGATGTTAGGATAATAAAATATACACCGAATAAAGCATATTTCACATGGCCCTGTGACAGGGGTCAGGCAGTCACGGATAAAGCTCCTGTTATATATGTTTGCACTTCGGAAAATATGAAATATTTTGAAAATGAAAGTTTAATTTCAACTGGGCTTGACAGCTATGTGAAATTTGCTGACGGAGACATTGTGCGTAAGTATACAGAAAACAGTATTATGAAAAAATACAATACCAAATTCACTGCATCAAGTGCTATATATATTCATGCAGCCAAATCTAAATTGACGGATAAGGGAATTGAAAAGGTGTTTAAATAAGCCGGTAGCTTGATGCAAGGGGACTATCTGCAGGCGGATAGTTTTCTCTTGTTTATAATCGAAAATACGGGGATATGTCTATTAATTGTGCAAGTTAAGCAAAATAGTGAACCATGATTTATAGTTTTTGTACATTGCTACAAATGTGTATGCAATAATGGATATTTTGTGTATTATTATTGACATATGTCAGAAATATAGTATAATGTGACTGTAGTAACCAATAGTAAGTTTACTAATGAAATGAGGTGCGAAATGGCACGTCCGAGAAAACATAAGCGTATATGCTCTGTTCCGGAAATTAAGGATTTCAACACAAAAAATAAGAAAGCTGATACTGTTGATATAACCGTTGAGGAATATGAGGCTGTAAGGCTGATTGACTATGTTGGTTTAACGCAGCAGGAATGTGCCAAGCAGATGCAGGTTGCACGTTCAACAATTACTGCAATTTATGATAGTGCAAGATACAAAATTTCGGATTCCATTGTAAACAGTAAGCAGCTTAAGGTAGACGGTGGTGATTTTGAACTTTGTCCCAATGCCAAGCATTGCTGTGGCCAGTGCGGTAAAAACCGCTGCGGCAGGTGCAAGCATGGTACATGTGACAGATGTATAGGAATTTTTCATGAGCCGGGCAGAGAGTGCTTTGTAGTACAATACAATTAATTTATTTTATATAGTGATACAGGAGGTAAAATTATGGAGGCTTGGAGAAGCTTTAAAGAAGGTGTATGGTGTGATGAAATTAATGTAAGTAATTTCATCAAGCTGAATTATACAGCCTATGACGGTGATTCATCATTTCTTGAGGGTGCAACCGACAGAACAAATGATGTACTCGCAAAGGTGAAAGAGCTTTTGATTAAGGAGAATGAAAAGGGTGGTGTCCTTGATGTTGATACGGACAAGGTGCTTTCAATCCTTTCACATGCTCCGGGTTATATTGATAAGGAAAAGGATATTATCGTAGGCTTGCAGACAGATGAACCTCTTAAGAGAGGCGTTTCTCCTTTTGCCGGCTACAGAAATGCAGTTCAGGCCTGCCGTGCTTACGGTTACGAAATTTCAGATAAAATCAAGGATGAGTTCACATACAGAACAACGCATAACACAGGTGTATTCCGTGCTTATACAGATACAATGAAAAAAGCACGTCACGCTGGTATTCTCACCGGACTTCCTGATGCTTATGCACGCGGAAGAATTATCGGTGACTACAGACGTATTGCACTTTACGGTATGGATTATCTTATTGAGCAGAAGAAGCTTGACAAGAAAAAGGTCGGCGAGGCCGATGTTCTTAATGAAGAGACAATTCATCTTCTTGAGGATCTTTCAAAGCAGCTTGATTTTATGAATCAGCTTAAGGGTCTTGCTCTTGATTACGGCTACGATATTTCAAAGCCTGCAACAACAGCAAGAGAGGCAATTCAGTGGCTCTATTTCGGTTATCTCGGTGCAATTAAGGAACAGAACGGTGCTGCCAACTCAATCGGCAGAATCGCAGAATTTATTGCTGTCTCTTATACACATCTCCGAGCCCACGAGACTAAGGCGAATCTCG
>UQVI01000037.1 GCA_900544515.1 uncultured Oscillospiraceae bacterium
ACGAGATTCGCCTTAGTCTCGTGGGCTCGGAGATGTGTATAAGAGACAGACCTAAAGGAGATAAAGCAATGGATATTAATAATGCACAGAAGGCGGAGATACTTGCACACGCTCTGCCGAATATTCAGATGTACAGGAAGAAAATCATCGTTGTAAAATACGGCGGAAACGCAATGATTAACGATGAACTGAAGGAAGCAGTAATGCGCGATCTTGTACTGCTTTCTACTATAGGAATCAAAGTTGTGCTTGTGCACGGCGGAGGTCCTTCAATTAACAAAACACTCGATAAAATGAATATTGAAAGCAAGTTTCTTGACGGCTTGAGAGTAACGGACAAGGATACAATTGATGTTGTACAGATGGTGCTTGCAGGAAAAGTGAACAAGGACCTTGCTTGTCAGATTGGCAACTACGGCGGTCACGCAATCGGACTTTCAGGTATGGATGGAAATATGCTCAAATGCAGGCCTCTTGATGACAAACACGGCTATGTGGGTGAAATAACAGAGGTCAATATGGATGCTGTGAACGAGATACTTAACAACGGCTGGATTCCTGTTATATCCACCATAGGCTATGATGAAAACGGCTGCTGCTATAATATTAATGCGGACACAGCTGCTGCAGCAATTGCAGGAGCTTTAAAGGCAGAGGCTCTTATTTCTATGACTGATATTGTAGGACTTCTCAGAGATAAAGATGATGATTCCACACTGATTCACAGAGTCTATATTTCAGACACACCTGCACTTATTGCTGAGGGCATCATCAGCGGCGGTATGATACCGAAGATTGATTCTATGACACAGGCACTGCGTGAGGGTGTAAAAAAAGCATTTATTATTGACGGACGTGTTCCCCACTCTATTCTTATGGAATTGCTTACGGATGAGGGTATGGGAACCATGTTCAGAAGCAGGTGATAAAAATGAACATTAAAGAATTGGATAATGAATACGTTGCTCATACATATGGCAGGTTTGATGTTGTTCTCAAAGAAGGCAAGGGTTCAACACTGTATGATGAGAATGGTAAGAAATACATAGATTTCGGCTCAGGTATCGGTGTTACAGCATTCGGCATCGGTGACGATGATTGGAAAAAGGCTGTAACCGAACAGCTCAACAAATTACAGCACGTAAGCAATCTTTATTACACCTCACCTTGTGCAAAGCTTGCCGAACTGCTTTGTGAAAAGAGCGGTATGAAAAAAGTATTTTTCGGCAACAGCGGTGCTGAGGCGAATGAGGGTGCAATCAAATTTGCAAGAAAATATTCTTTTGACAAATACGGTGAAGGCAGAAGCACAATCATTACACTTGTTAACTCATTTCACGGCAGAACAATAACGACTCTTGCCGCTACAGGACAGGACAGCTTTCACACCACATTCGGCCCGTTCACACAGGGCTTTAAATACTGCCCTGCAAATGACATTGATGCACTGAACGAAATGGCAACAAAAGATGTATGTGCCGTTATGTTTGAATGTGTTCAGGGCGAAGGCGGTGTAAACAACCTTGATTACGATTTTGTAAAGGCGATTGAAAAGCTCGGAAGTGAAAAGGATATTCTTGTTGTAGTTGACGAGGTACAGACAGGCAACGGAAGAACAGGCAAATATTTTGCGTATCAGAATTTTGATATCACACCTGACATTGTTTCAACGGCTAAGGGTATGGCAGGCGGTCTGCCAATGGGTGCAGTCCTTTTCGGTGAAAAGGTAAAGGATGTTGTTACTGCAGGCTCACACGGCTCAACCTTCGGCGGTAATCCGATTTGTGCGGCAGGTGCCTGCTCAATTGTTGAGAGAATTGATGACGCATTTCTTGAAAGCGTTAAAGAAAAAAGCGAATATATCAAGAATTCTTTAATGAACATCAAGGGTGTTAAGTCGGTATCCGGTATGGGCTTAATGCTTGGTGTGGAAATTGAAAAGGATGCAAAGACTGTTGCGAATCAGTGCCTTGAAAAGGGACTTTTAGTATTGACAGCAAAAACAAAAATCAGGCTCTTGCCTGCTCTTAATATCAGCAAAGCTGAGCTTGACGAGGGACTTAATATTTTGAAAGAGGTAATCGAACAATGAAGCATTTATTAAAGTTACAGGATTTAGAGCAGAAGGATATTCTGGATATCCTCAACCTTGCTGACCAGCTCAAGTATGAGACAAAGCACGGTATTGAGCATCATCACCTTAAGGGCAAAACACTGGGTATGATTTTCCAGAAGAGCTCAACCAGAACAAGAGTAAGCTTTGAAACAGGTATGTACCAGCTCGGCGGTCAGGCACTTTTCCTTTCCAACAGGGATTTGCAGATTGGCAGAGGTGAGCCTGTTGAGGACACCGCAAGAGTTCTTTCCCGCTATCTTGACGGAATTATGATCAGAACTTTTGAGCAGAAAGAGGTTGAGGATCTGGCTAAATACGGTTCCATTCCGATTATCAACGGTCTTACAGACTACTGTCATCCTTGCCAGGTGCTTGCTGACCTTATGACAATCCGCGAGTACAAGAAGAGCTTTGATGGACTCAAATTCTGCTTTATCGGTGACGGAAACAATATGGCAAACAGCCTTATTGTAGGTGCAATCAGCATGGGTATGAGCTGTGCAATTGCCTGCCCTGACGGATATAAGCCTGACGCTGAAATTATGAAATGGGCTGAGGAAAACGGCGAATTCATGTGCAGTAATGATATTCTCGCTTGCGCTAAGGATGCGGACGTAATTTATACAGATGTATGGGCATCAATGGGTCAGGAGGAAGAGAAGGCAGAAAGAGAAAAGATTTTCAAGAACTTCCAGATTAACGATGAGGTTATGGCAGTTGCAAAGAATGATGCAATGGTGCTCCACTGTCTGCCTGCTCACAGAGAAGAGGAAATCACTGCTAAGGTATTTGAGGCTCACGCAGATGAGATTTTTGATGAGGCCGAAAACAGACTTCACGCACAGAAGGCAGTACTTGTTAAATTGTTAGGATAATAACAATATTTGCAGGGCAGGTTACTACGCCTGCCCGTAGTTTTTCGTATAGTTTAGCAAACTCTACGAAAAACTATATTTTGCAGGAGGGCACAGAGACCCTCCCCTACAACAAAATGGGAAGAAAATTATGGATAGTAAAATTTATATTTGCCTTGCAAACGGTGATGTGTTTGAGGGCAGGAGCTTCGGTGCTAAAGGTGAGGTTTTAGGCGAGCTTGTATTCACCACAGGTATGGGAGGATACATTGAAACGCTGACTGACCCCAGCTATTACGGACAGATTGTTATGCAGACCTTTCCTCTTATCGGCAACTACGGCTTTATTGACGAGGATACGGAAAGCACCCAAAGCGCTGTAAGTGCTTACATTGTCCGTGAATACTGTGATGCACCGTCAAATTTCCGATGTGAATACACACTTGAGCAGTATCTCAAGGACAATAATATTGTCGGTGTATATGATGTTGACACAAGAGAGATAACAAAAATCATCAGGGAATACGGTGTAATGAACGCAGTGATTACCGACAATCCTGACAATGTGGATACGGAAAAGCTCAAGGCTTATTCGGTACAGAATGCGGTTAAATCCGTCTCCTGCGACAAGCCGTATATGCGTGCATCTGATGAACATAAATACAATGTTGTGCTCATTGATTACGGAACAAAGAAAAATATTGTAAGAGAGCTTAATAAACGCGGCTGCAATGTCGCCGTAGTTCCGTACAACACAAAGGCTGAGGACATTCTGTCACTGAACCCTGACGGCATTATGCTTTCAAACGGACCGGGAGACCCTAAGGAAAACACAGAGGCGATTGAAGAGCTAAAAAAAATAGTCGGCAAAAAGCCGATATTTGCAATCTGTTTAGGTCACCAGCTTCTGGCACTTGCTATGGGTGGAAGAACAACAAAGCTGAAATATGGTCATAGAGGTGTGAATCAGCCTGTTAAAAATCTTGAAACAGGCAGAACCTTTATTTCATCACAGAATCACGGCTATGCCGTTATTAATGAGACTGTGGAGCTTGCAGGCGGTAAGGTAAGCTACATCAATGCAAATGATGAAACCTGTGAAGGCGTGGACTACGAAGACAAAAAAGCGTTCTCCGTTCAGTTTCACCCTGAGGCTTGCTCAGGTCCTCGCGACACAAGATTTATTTTTGACAAATTTATTGCTATGATGGGAGGTAAAGACTGATGCCTCTTAATAAAGATATTAAAAAAGTTTTGGTTATCGGCTCAGGTCCTATTGTTATCGGACAGGCTGCTGAGTTTGACTATGCAGGCGCACAGGCATGCCGCGTGCTCAAAGATGAGGGAATCGAGGTTGTACTCGTAAACTCAAACCCGGCTACAATTATGACGGACAAGGCACTTGCAGACCATATTTACCTTGAGCCGCTGACTGAAGAAACCGTTAAAAGAATTATTGAAAAAGAGCGTCCTGATTCCATCCTCTGCGGTCTTGGAGGACAAACAGGACTTACAATCGGTATGCAGCTTGCGAAGGACGGCTACCTTGAAAAAATGGGTGTTAAGCTGCTCGGAACAAATGCTCAGGCAATCGACAAGGCTGAGGACAGGCAGATGTTCCGCGACACAATGGTTAAAATCAATCAGCCCGTTGTACCGAGTGATATTGCATACACCGTTAAACATGCTAAGGAAATCGCAAACGATATCGGCTATCCTGTAATCATACGTCCTGCATTCACCTTAGGCGGTGCAGGCGGCGGTGTTGCCCACGATGAAAAAGAGCTTGAAATCATTGCGAAAAACGGTCTGATGCTCTCCCCTATCACACAGGTACTGGTTGAGCGCTACATCGCCGGCTGGAAGGAAATCGAATTTGAGGTTATGCGTGACAGCGTGGGCAACGTGATTGCAGTCTGCTCAATGGAAAACTTTGATCCTGTCGGTGTTCACACCGGTGACAGTATCGTTATTGCTCCTGCGGTTACACTTGCTGACAAGGAATACCAGATGCTCCGCTCGGCATCACTTGACATTATCACGGAGCTTGGTATCGAGGGCGGCTGCAACTGTCAGTTTGCACTGAATCCCGAAAGCTTTGAATACTCTGTTATTGAGGTAAATCCGAGAGTTTCACGTTCATCGGCACTGGCATCAAAGGCAACAGGATATCCGATTGCAAAGGTGACAACAAAGATTGCACTTGGTTATACTCTTGATGAAATCAGAAATGATATTACAGGGAAAACCTGTGCCTGCTTTGAGCCGACACTCGACTATGTTGTGGTTAAGCTTCCTAAGTGGCCCTTCGACAAATTTGTCAACGCTTCAAGAAAACTGGGTACCCAGATGAAAGCCACTGGAGAGGTTATGAGCATTGCACCTAACTTTGAAATGGCAATTATGAAGGCTGTGCGCGGTGCTGAAATCGGACTTGACACACTGAACAACAAAGCACTTGACAATGCGGATATTATGGCAAAGCTGAGTGATCAGGATGACATAAGGCTGTTCAGCGTTTTCAAGGCAATCAAACAGGGCATCAGCATTGAGGAAATCCACAAAATCACAATGATTGACGAGTGGTTCCTTTCAAAGCTGAAAAATCTTGCCGATTATGAAACGGAAATTGACGGCAAGCCGTTATCCGAAGAGGCGTACCTTAAAGGCAAAAAGCTCGGCTACACCGACAAGGCGCTTGAAAAAATCAGCGGCGGCACGCTTGCCTATCACCGCGACTGCGTATATAAAATGGTTGACACCTGTGGTGCAGAGTTTGAGGCGGAGACACCGTATTTCTACTCAACCTACGACAAGCACTGCGAGTCAAGAGCACTTGCAAAATCAAATAAAGAAAAAATCATCGTACTGGGCTCAGGTCCTATCCGAATCGGTCAGGGCATCGAGTTTGACTATTCCTCCGTTCACTGTGTATGGACTCTTAAGGAGCTCGGCTACGAGGTTATTCTGATAAACAACAACCCTGAAACCGTTTCAACCGACTTTGACACCGGTGACAGGCTTTACTTTGAACCGCTGACGGATGAGGATGTTATGAACATCATCAAGGCAGAAAATCCGATTGGCGTTGTAGTAGCCTTCGGCGGACAGACAGCAATCAAGCTGACCAAGTTCCTTGACGACAATGGAATTACCATTCTTGGTACAAGTGCTGAGTCAATCGACGTTGCAGAGGACAGAGAGCGCTTTGACGCACTGCTTGAGAGATTCGGCATTTTCAGACCGAAAGGTGAAAGTGTAATGACTTTGTCAGAAGCGCTTGCGGCTGCAAACCGGCTTGAATACCCTGTTCTGCTCCGTCCGTCCTATGTTATCGGCGGTCAGAATATGACTATCGCATACACGGATGATGATGTATGTCAATATATGGACATCATTCTTGCACAGGGCATTGAGAAT
This sequence comes from uncultured Oscillospiraceae bacterium, assembly GCA_900544515.1. GTDB lineage: Bacteria > Bacillota > Clostridia > Oscillospirales > Acutalibacteraceae > Eubacterium_R. The sequence continues at coordinate 6,391 of UQVI01000037.1, forward strand.
CCGGTTCTGGTTGACAAATATATGATGGGTACTGAACTTGAGGTTGACTGTATCTCAGACGGTAAGGATGTACTTATTCCGGGTATTATGGAGCATATTGAACGTGCAGGCGTTCATTCAGGCGACTCCATAGCAGTTTATCCTCCATACAATCTCAACGATATGATGCTTGAAAAGGTCTGTGACATTTCGCAGAAGCTGGCACTCTCACTGGGAACAAAAGGACTTGTTAACATTCAGTATCTCATTTATCAGAATGAGCTTTATGTGATCGAGGTGAATCCGAGAGCTTCCAGAACGATTCCTTACATCAGCAAGGTAACAAATGTTCCTATGGTTGAGCTGGCAACAAAAATCATGGTTGGCTCTTCACTCACAGAGCTTGGCTACGGCACAGGACTTTACAGGACACCGCCTTACTATGCGGTCAAGGTTCCTGTATTCAGCTTTGAAAAGCTCAATGATGTCAACTCAAAGCTGGGACCTGAAATGAAGTCAACAGGCGAAGTTCTCGGCGTTGGTAAAAATCTTGTTGAGGCATTGTTCAAGGGACTTGTTTCCGCAGGCTTTAAAACAGATTTTCACCGTAAGGATAATCACGGTGTGCTGATTACCGTTACAAAACAGGACAGATTTGAAATCGTCAATCTCGCGAAAAAGCTTGACGATTTAGGCGCGAAAATATGGGCTACGCCTGAAACTGCAAAGGCAATTGAAAGTCTCGGAATTGAGGTGTCCGTAGTGAACAAGCTGCGTGAGGATAACTCAATTATGGACCTTGTGGAATCCGGTCAGCTTGACTATATTGTCTATACAGGCAAGAGCGACAAAAAGTCCATTGCAGATTATATTAAGCTCCACAACAGAGCGAATCAGCTTGGAATCGCAACAATTACTTCACTTGATACCGCCAATGCCATTGCAGATATTATTGCATCACGCTACAAGGAGACAAACACGGAGCTTGTTGACATCAATGATATGCGTGAGGAAAAAGGAATTCTGAAATTCTCTAAAATGCACGGCACAGGCGATGATTACATTTTCTTCAACAATCAATGCGGTATCATCACCTGCCCTGAAAGCTTTGCAATTGAGTTCACCGACAGGCACAAGGGTATCGGCGGTGACGGTATTGTGCTGATTGAGGAAAGTGAAATTGCCGATGCTAAGATGAGAATATTCAACATTGACGGCTCTGAGGGCAAAATGGCAGGCAACGCAATCCGCTGTGTCGGCAAATTTCTCTACGACAATAACATTGTGAAAAAAGAGCAGATGTCCATTGAAACGGCTTCGGATATTAAGGCACTTTCACTCTTCACAAGAAACGGTAAGGTTTCATCCGTTACGGTTGATATGGGAAAAGCCGAGCTTGAGCCGAATAAAATACCTGTAAATCTTGAGGGTGAGAAAATCATCAGCACCCCTGCTGTTATCAGCGGTCAGGAATATAAAATCAACTGCTGTGCTGTGGGCAATCCGCACTGCGTGGTATTTGTTGATAATGTGGACAAGGTGAGGCTGCCGGATATCGGTCCGCAGTTTGAAACAGCGGAGATATTCCCCGAAAGAATCAACACGGAATTTGTAAGAGTTGTAAATGAAACAACACTTAAAATGCGTGTATGGGAACGCGGAAACGGTGAAACACAGGCATGCGGTACAGGTGCCTGTGCAGCGGTTATCTGTGCAGTGGAAAACGGCTACTGCAGTAAGGGTGAAAACATCACAGTAAAGGTCAAGGGCGGCGACTTAATCGTCAATTATACTGACGAAAAGGTAACCCTTACCGGTGACTGTAACCTTGTTTATAAGGGCGAAATTGAATATTGATTTGTATCATAAAAGCAGTGACTGTCTCATTCGGTTAAGACAGCCGCTGCTTTTGTTTATTGACTTGATGTGGAATTAATGATATAATCAGATTGCCAAACAAAACTTAATGATTATCAATAGTAGTGTGCTATTTTATTTTGATAAAAATGCACGCTTTATTCAACGCACTATGTTGATAATGAGTTTTGTTTGGCGACAATTCGGAGCGTGTGTTTTATTGCACAGCTTCGGCTGTGCATTTTTTATTTTACGGAATGGAGGTGAGCAGTATAACAATAAAATCAAACAAAAGAAAACTCTGTACCGGTCCGCTAAAACAAGTACAGAGCATCTGAAAAAACACAGGAATAAATCCTTATGTACAAAATATTATATGATACATAAGGATTCTAAAATATCGTAGGGGTGGATTCAATATCCGCCCAATTGTTTTTTAATATTGTGGGACGATATGGAATCGTCCCCTACAGAATGTCAATAACATTATTGATTAACTAAACAATCCTTTGGGGGTATCTTTATTCCTGCTTTGGGAACTGTGAATAATAAAGGGTGTAATAAAAGCCTTTCTTTTCAAAGAGCTCTTTATGATTACCCTTTTCGATAATATTTCCGTCGTTCATTACGAGAATAACATCTGCATTTTTAATGGTTGAAAGGCGGTGTGCAACAATAAAGGTTGTTCTGCCCTGCATCAGCTTATTAAATGCTTTTTGTATTCTAATCTCTGTTCTTGTATCAATGGAGGAGGTTGCCTCATCAAGGATAAGAATCGGCGGTGGAGAAAGCATCAGACGAGTAATACAAAGCAACTGCTTTTGTCCCTGTGAAAGTGAGCCGCCGTCCTCACCGATAAAGGTCTGATATCCGTCCGGCAAACGTTTGATAAAGGAATGAGCATGTGCTGCCTTTGCTGCGTCAACAATCTCTTCATCTGTTGCATTCGGATTAGCCAATCTTATATTTTCGGCGATTGTACCGCTCTTAAGCCAGGTATCCTGAAGTACCATACCTATATTTTTTCTCAGCGAATTACGTGTGATATCCAGAATATTATTGCCGTCAAGCAAAATTTTACCGCTGTTTGCATCATAAAAACGCATAAGAAGATTAATAAGCGTTGTTTTACCGCAGCCGGTAGGACCGACGATTGCTACGGTCATACCCGGCTTCACCTTAAGGTTCAGGTTGGTAATCAGCTCCTTTTCAGGTGAATAAGAAAAGGCAAGATTTCTGATTTCAATTTCACCCTGCGGATTTTCAATATCAACTGCATCTTTCCTGTCAGGTGTTACGCTTTCCTCTTCAATCAGATTCAACACACGTGAGGCACAGGCAAGAGCATTCTGAAGCTCGGTAACAACAGAGCTGATTTCGTTAAAAGGCTTTGTATACTGGTTGGCATATGCAAGAAAGCTTGAAAGAATACCGACTGTTATGCCGCCGTTCACTGCCAGAATAGCACCAAACAATGCAACGGCTGCATACACAATACTGTTTACAAAGCGTGTGGCAGGATTTGTTATTGAGGAAAAAAAGGTCGCTTTCAGTGAATAGTCTGCAAGACGATTATTTATATCATCAAAGCGTTCCAGATTTTCATCATTCATATTATAGGCTTCCGCAACCTTCTGGTTGGAAATCATTTCATCAATAAAAGCAGTCTGCTCTCCCCTTGTCTTGGACTGGAGCGAAAACATTTTATACGTTTTCTTGGCAATAAATCTTGCAATAAAAAATGAGAGCGGTGTGACAAGCACAACAACAAGCGTTATCCACACATTGATGGACAGCATAAAGCCGATTGTACCGATAATCGTAATGATACCTGTGAAAAACTGTGTAAAGCCCATCAGCAGTCCGTCAGACAGCTGATCCACATCATTGATTACACGGCTGACAATATCGCCCTTAGCATGGGAATCAAGATACGAGCACGGAAGATTTTCTATTTTAACAAAAGCACGCTGTCTCAGATCCCTTGAAACATTGTATGCAATTTTATTATTGCACACATTCATAAGCCACTGAACAACGGCAGTAATCAGAATAATGATGACGAGCTTAATCAGAATTCTTCCTATTTCGGCAAAATCAACATTGCCTGCACCGACAATACAGTCAATTGCTCTTCCCACAAGTATAGGAGCATAAAGCGTAAGTGATACGGTAATAACGGCAAAAATCATGGAAAGGATAAGGAAATACTTATATTTATCAATATATTTCCATACCTTTTTCAAGGTTTCCTTACTGTTCATTATTCATCCTCCTTTCCAAACTGTGAAGAATAAATTTCCTTATAAACATCACAGCTTTCAAGGAGCTGACTATGTGTTCCTAAGCCCACACACTGACCGTCATCAAGCGTGATAATCTTATCTGCACTCATTACGGAGGATGCACGCTGAGATACGATGAACACTGTAGGTTTATAGCTAAGATTATAAAGTTCTTCTCTAAGCCTTGCCTCTGTGGCAAAATCAAGAGCAGATGAGGAATCATCAAGAATCAATATTTCTGGTTTACGCACCAATGCACGGGCAACGGAAAGACGCTGTTTCTGTCCACCTGAAAGATTAGCACCATTCTGTGCAATATCAAAATCAAGACCGCCCTTGTCAGCAATGATATCATAAATCTGTGCTTTCTTAAGAGCGTCAATGATTTCATCATCTGTGGCATCCTTTTTGCCCCATTTCATATTGTCGCGGACAGTACCCTTAAACAAAACAGCTTTCTGCTGAACAAAGCCTATCTTGTCACGCAAAGCGATATTATCCATGCTTTTTACATCCTTTGAATCAACATAAACACAGCCGCCTGTTGCATCATAAAAATGAGGAATGAGTGATACAAGACTGGATTTGCCTGAGCCTGTACCGCCTATAATTCCTATAACGTCACCTTTTTCCGCCTTAAAGGAAATATCAGTCAGCGTTTCCTCACCTGCATTTTTATACGTCAGCGAAACCTTATCAAATTCAATATAGGCATCAGATGTAATATCATTGCTGTTGTGCTCAAGGGTATTATCCTGCTCAAGAACATTATTGATTCTGTCAGCTGATGCAAAGGCTTTCGTTACAGAAACAATGAGATTTGCAAGCTTGATAAGTTCAATGAGAATCTGACTCATATAATTATACAGAGCCACAACCTGTCCCTGTGTTAAATCACCGATATCCACACGAAGTGCACCTGTGTAAACAAGAACAACAATGGCAATATTGATAATCACATAGGTTACAGGATTTAAAAGTGCAGATATTCTGCCGACAGCCTTCTGCAGTGATGAAAGAGCGGTATTACGCTTACTGAATTCTGCAATTTCATTCTCCTCACCTGTAAAGGCTCTGATTACTCTTGCACCGGTCAGGTTTTCACGTGTGATCAACGTTACACCGTCGAGCTTGGACTGAATGCTCTTATGCTTCGGTATGGTATAAGCCATAATACCGAAAACCACAACGGACAACAGGACAATAGCAACAAGAAAAATAAAAGCACATTTTACATCAATGAAAAATGCCATAACCATTGCACCGATTACAATGAACGGTGAACGCAGCAGAAGCCTTAAAACCAAATTAACACCATTCTGCACCTGATTGACATCATTGGTCATTCTTGTAATCAGTGTTGATGTGCCGATATGATCAAGCTCATTGAAGGACAGGGACTGTATTTTATCATACAGTGAATGCCTCAGCTTTCTGCCAAAGCCTGTGGCAGCCTTAGCAGCAAAGAACTGCGCTGTAATTGCTGCAATCATACCCACAAGGGCAAGGCAGACGAGCACACCGCTGCGCTGATAAATATACGTTTTATCATTATTATGAATACCAACATCAATTATGGATGCAATAACAAGAGGTACAATAAGTTCAAAGGAAGCCTCAAGCAGCTTGAACAGTGGTGCAAGGACAGACTGCACAATATACCCCTTTAAATAGACAAGAAGTTTTTTCAATTTATCACCTGATTACCTGTCTCTTATACACATCTCCGAGCCCACGAGACTAAGGCGAA
>UQVI01000038.1 GCA_900544515.1 uncultured Oscillospiraceae bacterium
GCGGTATACAAAGATAATTCACTTAACAGTATAAAGGATATAAATTCACTAAACATCAGAATCGCAAGAGAACACAAAAACTGTTCACGTGAAATACTGAATCTTTTATTTACCGAAAAAAATCCGAGCATTATCATTGCAGGACCTGTTCTTTGCGGAAAGACAACATTCCTTCGTGATTTTTCCAGACTTCTTTCAAGCGGCTTTGCAGGCAGGTACAGAAAAATTACGATTGTAGATGAAAGACGTGAAATAGCAGGCGGCTTTGATGTGGGAATAAATACCGATGTTTTGTCAGGCTATGAAAAAGCAAAGGGAATTGAAATTGCAACAAGAACATTATCACCGGATATTATTGTATGTGATGAGATTGGAAATATTAATGAGCTTGAGGCAATTCAATATGGCTTTTCCACAGGTGTAAATTTTGCCGTTTCTGTCCATATGAAAGATGAGGAGAATCTGCAGAGAAACAAAATCATTCAAAGACTGCTTGAAACAGGCGAGTTTGATTATTTAGTATTATTAAAATCATTTACAGATGAATTTGAAATAATTGATTTGAGGTCATATCAGCTTGAAAATAATAGGAATAATAATGATAATCCTTTTTTCATTATCCCTTGGGGTAATGGTGGCGGAATTTAAAAGAAAGCAGATAAAATACATAGATACACTTATTTATATCGGTGAAAAAATACTGTTTATGCTTAGCAGTACATCACCGGAAACCGAAGAGATAATGAGAGAGCTTGAAAGTGATGAACGGCTGAAAAAATTTGATTTTACACTGAAAAACGAAAACTCTCCGTTATCGCCTGAGGAAAATGATAAGTCAAGACTTCTTTTTAACACTGTGGGAAAATATGATCTTGACTGTCAGATAAGTTATATTAATCAGTATTTAGGACATTTTAAAATGCTCAGACAGCAGTATCAGGAGCATTATAACAGCCACTACAAGCTGTATTTAGTGTTTGGATTGTTTGCAGGTATTTTTATTGCTGTTGTTTTGATATAGGAGGATAAATGGAAGTTGATTTTATTTTTAAAATAGCGGCAATCGGAATTATTGTTGCGGTTTTGAATACGGTTTTGATAAGAAGCGGCAGGGAAGAGCAGGCAATGCTTACAACTCTGGCGGGAGTTATAGTGGTTCTTATGATGCTTGTGCCTGAAATAAGTGACTTATTTTCAACAGTAAAGTCGTTGTTTGACCTATGATAAAGATTGCCGCCTTTGTTATCATTTCTCTTTTTCTTATTATTTTTCTGAGAGATACCAAAAGAGAATTTGCAATTATTTTAACGGTTGCCTGTGCGATCATTCTGTTTGTCACAGTTGCTGATGATTTATACAGTGTCGCCCAAAGCATTTATAATCTGTCATCAGGAATGAATAATGTTCATTCTTACATAGCTCTGATGTTGAAAATACTGGGTATCTCCTTAATTGCACAATTTGTTTCGGATTTGTGCCGTGATGCTGGGGAAAATGCACTTGCCTCACAAACTGAAACCGCCTCTAAAATTATAATTCTCATAATGACTCTGCCACTGTTTGAAACAGTGATAAATATAGTAACGGGATTGTTGAAATGAAAAGAATGTTAATTATATTATCGGTGCTTCTGCTGATTCCAAATGTGTGCTTCGGTGCTGAAAAAGAGGAATACAATGAATATTTGAAATCGTTTGACCTCAGCTCCTTTGAGCTTCTTGATGATGATACCACTGATTTTCTTGATTCTCTCGGTATTACAGATTTTGATTATGATAATCTTACAGACATATCAATAAAAAGTGTATTTGAGCATATCTGGAATATTGTTCTGAATAAAACGGACGGTCCCTTGAAATCAGGAATACTTGTCATTGTATTTATTCTTCTTGCATCCTTCTTCAGGTCATTCAGCTCGGAAATTAATAAAAGTGATATTTCAACCACATTCTCTACAGTATCAACACTTATTATTTCCATATTTCTTACATATAATTTAACGGATTGTATAGGGCTATGCTGTTCTACAATAAATCTTTGTTCCAATTTTTCTTTTGCTTTTTTTCCTGCCTTCTGCATAATAGTGGCTACCGCTGGGTCAACTATGACTTCTTTTTCTGTCAATACAACACTTCTGATTCTTGCGCAGGCATTGAATTATATATCCGAACTGATATTTATTCCTGTCACAAATTGTTTTCTTGCGCTGGGCATATGCTCGGGAGTACGTCAAGAACTGAATTTAAACGGCACAATAAGAATGCTTAAAAAGATTATAACAACAGCCATATCAACCATATCTGCCATATTTGTATCTATATTGTCCGTAAAAACTGCAGTGGCATCAAGAGCAGATGCACTCGGTCTCAGATCAGTGAGATTTGCAATAAATTCCGTTGTACCTGTTATCGGCAGCTCAATCAGTGAGGGCTTGCTGTCCATTCAGAGCTATTCCAGTCTGATCAAAACAAGTGTTGGTGTTGTGGGAATAATAGCTGTGATATCCATTTTTCTACCGTCACTGATTGAGGTGAATTTGTGGAGATTAATACTTTCTCTTGCATCTACCTGCGGTGAGATTTTTGATGATGCTTCTTCGGTAAAAGCAATAGAAACGTTTAAAGATGTTCTGTTGATAATTGATGTTCTGTTGATTCTCACAATGGTTACAACAATCATTTCAATCGGCATTCTTGTTGCGGCGAAATCAGGTGTTTAAATGGATTTTATAAAAGAATGGACGTATACAATTTGTATAACTCTTGTCATTTCAGTGATATTTTCACTGCTGACTCCTAAAGGAAATATGGGAAGATTTTTAAAAATAATACTTGCTGCATTTATTTTTTTATCATTTATCTATCCGCTTAAAAGTGCTGAAATTGATTTTGTATTTCCTGAATTCAGAATGGAGGGCATGGACACTGCTCAAAGAGAAACGTATGAAAGCAGTATTGCAACTCAGGTCAATCAGACGCTGGAGGCAGGTGGTTATAATTCCTGCACGGTTAAGAGTAATATAAAAATGAAAGATAATGAAATTCACATAACAAATCTGACCATTTCAATACCGAGCAGCTACGATAAAGAGGAAGTTAAAAATTACATATTTGACAGTTTGGGAATTCATGCAGAGGTGTATTATCTTGGCGAATAAATTCAAGGAAACAATAAAGGGTATGCTTGCCGGTGACAGCAAAAAAATAAAAATTACCGTTGCGGTAGGACTTATAGGTATCGTTCTGATATTTGCATCTGATTTATTAGCCGGCAACGAAAAGAAAGCAAAAAATGATAACGAAGGGAGTATAAGCTATGAAGAATACACTGAGAAGCTTGAAAATAAGCTTGTACAGCTTGTTTCGTCAATAGACGGTGTGGGTGAATGCCAAGTAATGGTAACGCTTGAAAACACAACGGAAAGTGTATATGCAACCGATGTTGAGATAAAAAACGACGACAGTTCTGTAAATCAAAAGGACAAATATGTAATTTATGATTCCGAAAACGGTGAAACACCGGTGCTTATCAAGGAGTATTTGCCGAAGGTTCAGGGAGTTACGGTTGTCTGCACAGGTGGTGACAATACTGCAGTTAAAGAGAAAATTATTGAATCCGTGACCTCTCTTTTCAATATACCTACAAACAGAGTTTCTGTTTCAAAAATAAAATCATAAAGGTGATAAATATGAGCAAAAATAAAAATAGCAAAGAAAAGAAAGAAAAAATTGTATTGACAGACAGTGATCTTCAGAAGAAGAAATCAAGAAAAACAAGAATTGCAATATCCTGTTTTGTTCTTCTTTTAGGCGTTGGCGTTATGGGAAACTGGTACTGGGAAAACAGTGACTTATCAAATAAGGTCAGTACAATATCAGGTGCTAAAGAAAAAATTCTCGGTGAAGCGACCTATGTTGATGCAACGACAGAGCCTTCAACGGAAAGTGAATATTTTTCCTCAGCACGAGTAGACAGACAAAAGGCTAGAGATGAAAGTCTTGAAAAGCTTCAGAAGATTATTGACTCATCCTCTGAGGGTGATGCCGCTAAAAAAGAAGCGACAGAGAAAATTGCCAAGATTTCGGATATGATTAATAGTGAAAATAAAATTGAAACATTGGTCACTGCAAAGGGTGTTAAAAATTGTCTTGCCGTTATCAATGAAAATTCAAACAAGGTTGACATTATTGTTGACGCTGAAGAGCTTTCCGATACGGTTATTTTGCAGATTAAGGAAATTGCAACCGGACAGCTTGGATGCACTTATGAAGATGTGACAATTATTCAGTCAAAATAATCTTGTATAATTATTCATAATATGCTATAATGTTTAAAAATAAGGAGGCTTATGTATGGAGATTATATCAAAAAGTTCAATGGGTGAGCTTATTATTTCAAATGAAGTAGTATCTTCGATAGCCATAAATGCTGCTAAGGATGTGGACGGCATATCTTCCTTTTATACAGGACCGGTAGATGTTGTAAACACGATCAAGCAGGGCAGTTTAAAGATTACAAGTCCTGTAAGAATGATGCAGGACGGTGATGATTTCAATATCAGCATTTATGTTAATATTGCACCGGGTAAAAAGTTTCAGACTGTTGCAACAGAGGTACAGACCGCTGTTAAGGAATCAGTTCAGAATATGACCGGTAAGCTTGTTAATAAAGTGAATGTAATTGTTGCGGGGATTGATTTTGATGATCCTACACCACAGGAACCTTGCGAAACTGAAGATTAACAAAATCTGCCGACAAACGAATATTTTGTCGGCAGTTATTCTTTTAGGAGAATTTTTATGAAAAGAAATGATATGAGAGAGCAGGCTTTTTTGCTTACGTTTGAAAACCTGTTTGAAATTAATGACAATTTGGACGAGCTTATTGATTTGTACAGTGAAAATGTTGAAGAAGTCTGTGCCTATGCCAAAGAGGTTTCCTCAGGTATAAAGGAAAAAACAGAGGAATTCAACGAAATCATCAGTACATATCTTAAGTCAAGAAAGCTTTCAAGACTGCCAAAGGTATCGGTAGCTATTTTATATGTGGCTCTTTATGAGATGAAATATGTGGACAGTGTGCCTGAGAACGTTGCAATTAACGAGGCTGTTGAACTTGCTAAAAAATATGCATGCAAAGAGGATTCTGCCTTTATTAACGGTATTCTCGGTGCGGTTTCAAGGAGCGGTAAATAATGTATATAGGCTTTGATACAAGCAATTATACAACCTCCGTAGCTCTGTTTGACGGTGAGAATATGTATCAGTCCAAACAGCTTTTGTCTGTAAAAAATGGTGAGCGAGGCTTAAGACAGAGTGATGCTGTTTTTCAGCATACTGTTAATATGCCAATACTTTTAGATAAGCTGGATGCTGAGATAAAAAATATTGATGCTGTCGGTGTGAGTGTCAGACCGAGAAATATTGACGGTAGTTATATGCCGTGCTTTCTTGTCGGCAAAAATAATGCTGCAGCAGTAAGCAGGGTAACAGGTGCAAAGCTTTATGAAACATCACATCAGGTAGGTCATATTCTTGCAGCGCTTTATTCCGTTAAGCGGCTTGATTTGGTGAATACAGAATTTATAGCGTTTCATGTCAGTGGCGGAACAACCGAAGCACTTTTGGTGAAGCATGATAAGGACGAGCTGATTAAAGCTGAGGTTATTGCACAGAGTCGCGATCTGAAGGCAGGACAAGCTATTGACAGGGCCGGTGTTATGATGGGCTTTGACTTTCCTTGCGGTAAGAAGCTTGATGAGCTTTCACAGAAATCTGACAGAAAATTCAATATTAAACCACCGATGCTTGGCAATGATTGCTCCTTGTCAGGTGTTGAAAACAAAGCAAAGGCGATGTTTGAAAAAGGTGAAACAAATGAGGATATTTCCAGATTTATTTTAAGCTTTATATCTGTCGCCATTGATAAAATGACAGAGCTGGTTATAGAGAAATATGGCAATCTGCCTTTGGTGTATGCAGGTGGTGTAATGTCAAATACACTTATAAAAAATAATATCACTAAAAAATATGATGCATATTTTGCTGACCCTGTTTATAGCTGTGATAATGCCTGCGGAACAGCAATTTATGCATATTTGAAAAATAAGAATGAATAATGCAGTTACAGTAACACAAGTAAATTTTTATATTAAGTCACTGCTTGACGGAAGCCAGCCGCTTAAGAACATCTTTGTGGTCGGTGAGATAAGCAACTTTAAGCATTATTACCGAACAGGGCATATGTATTTCACCCTGAAGGATGAGAATTCTCAGCTCAAGGCAGTGATGTTTTCTTCCTATTCAGGCAGGCTGAAATTCAAGCCTGAGGACGGTATGAGGGTGATTTGTCGCGGACGCATATCCGTGTATGACCGTGACGGTGTCTATCAGCTTTATGCTGAGGATATGCAGCCTGACGGTGTCGGTGCACTCAGTATTGCTTATGAACAGCTTAAAAATAAGCTTGAGAATGAAGGCTTGTTCGATTCTCGTTATAAAAAGCCTTTGCCAAAATATCCACGTAAAATCGGTGTTGCTACCTCTAATTCAGGTGCAGCAATTGAAGATATAAAAAATATTACGAAAAGACGTTATCCTCTGAGTGAGCTTGTCATCGTGCCGACAATTGTTCAGGGTGAAAAAGCACCGTCTGATATCGTGAAATCTATCCGGATTCTTGATCGTATGGATGATGTTGATGTTATGATTGTCGGCAGAGGCGGAGGGTCAATTGAGGATTTATGGGCATTCAACAGTGAAATGGTTGCTCGTGCAATATTTGATTGCCGTACGCCTGTTGTTTCTGCCGTAGGGCATGAAACTGATTTTACAATCTGTGATTTTGTCTCTGATTTGAGAGCACCTACGCCCAGCGCAGCGGCAGAGCTGGTTGTACCGGATATCAATCATCTGATTTCATTTATTGACAGTGCAAATAATAAGCTGTCAGAACTGCTTATCCGTAGGCTTGAAAATGAAAATCAGAGATTTGATTTCCTTATAAATAGCAGCGTATTGTCAAATCCGTATGAATATTACAGCTCATATTCTGATGATATAGCAGCATTCCGATGTGATTTAGTCAATGCTTTTAATAATAGTATAAAAGACAATGAGCTGATTCTCGGAAGTCTCGCCGGCAAGCTTGATGCTCTTAGTCCACTTGCTGTTCTGAGCAGGGGATACGGCGTTATAAAAAATAATAACGATACTGTTATAAAAGCTGCAAAGGATTTATCTGTAGGTGAGAAAATAAATATAACTTTAAATGATGGTACAGCCAGCTGTACTGTTGATGAGGTAATTTATGGATAAGAATAAAGAAATGACATATGAATCAGCGATTAAAAGACTTGAGGAAATCGTTGATTTGCTTGAAAAAAATGAGGTTTCACTTGATGAAAGTATGAAGCTTTTTGAAGAAGGCACGAAATTAACTGCCTTTTGTTCTGAAAAATTAAAAAATGCACAGCAGAAAATTACAGAGCTGACAAAGGAGTAGTTATGACGGAATTTGAATTTGATAATATTTTAAAGAATGATGTAAGAAAAGTTGACAATTCACTTTTATCATATATTCCTGATGCAAAAGACGGACAGTTCAGTGTGGCTGAGGCTATGCGATACAGCCTTGTAAACGGCGGAAAAAGAATCAGACCTGTGCTTGCCCTTGAATTTGCAAGAGCCTGCGGCGGTTCAAGAGATGAATGTCTGCCGCTTGCCTGCGCACTGGAATATATCCATACCTACAGTCTTATTCACGATGATCTTCCTTGTATGGATAACGATGATTTAAGACGCGGTAAGCCAAGTTGTCACAAGCAGTTTGACGAGGCAACTGCACTTCTTGCAGGTGATGCACTGCTTACACACGCATTTGAAATTGTAAGTATGTCTGATTTGCCTGATGATAAAAAGGTTATGGCAATCAGCCTTCTGTCTCAGAATTCCGGTGTTGCAGGAATGATCGGAGGTCAAGTGATTGACCTTTTATTTGAAAAAGGAAAGCCGTCTCTTAAAGAGCTTTTGACGGTATATAAGTTGAAAACAGGTGCACTGATTTCTGCTGCTTGTTTAATGGGTTGTATCAGTGCAGGTGCCGGTGACGAACAGCTCAGTGCAGCATCTAAGTTTGCGTATTCACTGGGAATTGCATTTCAGATTCAGGATGATATACTCGATATTGTCGGTGATGAAAAAAAACTCGGCAAGCCTGTTGGTTCCGATGCAGGCAACAGTAAAACAACATATGCAACCATTGTAGGTGTTGAAAAAGCTAAGAGTGACGTTAAACGTCTTACAGATAATGCTGTTAAACAGCTTGAATTTTTTGATAATACAGAATTTATAGAGCAGCTTGCATATAAATTAGTGAACAGAGAAAAGTAATTTTCTCTTTAAAAGAGAGATGATAATATGTCTATTCTTTCGTGGGTTAATTCCCCAAAGGATATAAAAAAACTAAATACGGATGAGCTCAATGATTTATGTGCTGAGATAAGAGAGCTGCTCATTTCAACCGTTTCGAAAACAGGCGGACACCTTGCATCAAATCTCGGAGTTGTTGAGCTTACGGTTGCACTACATAAAGTATTTAACAGTCCGGTTGACCAGATTGTTTTTGATGTGGGACATCAGTGCTACACACATAAGATTTTAACCGGGCGCAAAAATGAGTTTTCTACTCTGAGAACGGAGGGTGGAATAAGCGGCTTCACACGTCCTATTGAAAGCGAACACGATATTTTTTCGTCCGGTCACAGCTCTACCTCTATTTCCGCTGCAGTCGGTCTTGCACGTGCAAAGCAGATTAAAGGCGAAAAGGGAAAGGTTATTGCGGTTATCGGTGACGGTGCTCTTACAGGCGGCCTTGCTTATGAAGCACTGAATAACAGTGGAAATGATAACAGTAATCTGATTGTAATTCTTAACGATAATAATATGTCAATCAGCCGTAATGTAGGCTCAATGGCAAAGAATTTAACCACAATCAGAACATCACCGAGATATGTAACCTTTAAATCAAAAATTCAGAGAGGTCTTGCAAGAATACCGAAAATAGGTACGCAGATAAGCAGAACCTTTACATATATCAACAGTAAAATAAGAAAGAAAATTTATCACGCTACCTTTTTTGAGGACTTAGGTTTTCGTTATTATGGTCCGATTGACGGACACGACATTGATGCACTGATTGATGTTCTTAAAGCCGCAAAGGCACATAACCATTCTGTGCTTATAAATGTGAATACAGTCAAAGGAAAGGGTTATAACCCTGCTGAAAAAAATCCGACGCAGTTTCACGGTATCGGAAAATTTGATATAAATACCGGTGAACCAAAAAACAGTGGTAAAAACTTTTCTTCTACCTTCGGTGAGACAATATGTAAATTTGCCGAAAATGACGGCAGAATTTGCTGTGTTACTGCTGCTATGGCTGAGGGAACAGGTCTTTGTGAATTTGCGGATAAATATCCTCAGCGTTTTTTTGATGTAGGTATTGCCGAACAGCACGCGGTTACTTTTTCAAGCGGTCTGGCAAAAAACGGTATGATACCTGTTTTCGCTGTTTATTCTACCTTTTTACAGCGTTCCTATGATCAGTTGATTCACGATATTGCTATGCAGGGTCTTAAGGTGATATTTGCCGTTGACCGAGCAGGATTTGTCGGTGAGGATGGCGAAAGTCATCAGGGTGTCTTTGATACAGCTTTTTTGAATTCCGTTGTTGGATTAACCATTTATGCTCCGTCTTTTTATAATGAGCTGGGTGCAATGCTCTATGAAAGCATATATAAAACCGATGGTGCATCAGCAATCCGTTACCCAAGAGGCAATGAAAGATATATGCCTGAAAATTATGAGTATAACCATCAGAGCTATTCTGTTTTTGGCGATGGATCAGCTGATAACTGTATCGTTACCTACGGCAGGTTATTTTCGGAATGCTGTCAGGCATATGAAAATCTTGATAATACCTGCCTTGTTAAGCTTAATAAAATAAAACCGATTGATGAAAGTGTTGTCAACGAGCTGAAGCTGTGTAAAGATATTTATTTTTATGAAGAAGGAATCCGCAGCGGTGGTATCGGAGAAACATTTGCCTCTATACTTTTGGAAAACAATATAAAGGCAGAGTTTCATCATATTGCAGTTAACGATGAATTTATCAGACAGGCAAGTGTTGACAGTCAGCTGAAGCACTATAAAATGGATTGTCAGTCGATTATAGAAGAGGTTGGTAAATAATGCCAAAAGCAAATAAAGTACGTCTTGATGTGGCTCTGTTTGAACGTGGGCTTGCACCAAGCAGAGAAAAAGCAAAAGCCATTATTATGGCCGGAATCGTTTATGTGAATAATCAGAAATCAGACAAAGCCGGCAAAGAAATCAAGGAAGATGATGTTATTGAGGTTCGCGGAAGCACATTGAAATATGTCAGTCGCGGTGGACTTAAGCTTGAAAAGGCGATGGAGGCTTTTCCGATAAATCTTGAAAATAAAATATGTATGGATGTCGGTGCATCAACAGGCGGTTTTACGGACTGCATGCTGATGAATGGTGCACAGAAGGTTTATTCCATAGATGTAGGTTACGGCCAGCTTGCGTGGAAGCTCAGAACTGACGAAAGAGTAATCAATCTCGAAAGAACGAATTTTAGATATGTTACTGATGAGCAGGTTCCCGATAAAATTGATTTCTCTTCAGTTGATGTTTCCTTTATTTCATTGAAGCATATTTTACCGAATCTTAATCAGCTGCTTAAAGATGACGGACAGGCTGTTTGCCTGATAAAACCGCAGTTTGAGGCGGGCAGGGAAAAGGTCGGAAAAAAAGGTGTTGTAAGCGATTTATCTACGCATCTTGAGGTTGTTGAGAGGATTATATCTCTTTCTGTTGAGAACGGTTTTTCCGTGTGCGGTCTGGAATTCTCTCCGGTTAAAGGACCTGAGGGGAATATTGAATATCTGATTTATTTGAACAAAAGCGAAGAACCTGCCATTATGGAAAATGTTAATGCAGAGGAACTTGTAAATCAGTCACATGAGGAGCTATTATGATCATATCAGTTTTTCCAAATTTGCTTAATAACGGAGTTGAAGAGCTCAGCCGTAAAGTATTTTCCGTTTTTTCTCAGCTTAATGCGGATGTGTATGTAAGCAAATCATTGTCACAGTTGTTTGCTGATTGCAATGTGATTTTTGATGATGATGAAAAAATAATGAAAATGTGTGATGTGGCAATTGCCATTGGTGGTGACGGCACGACTCTGAGCGTTGCAAAAAAGGCAGCAGAGTATGATAAATACATTCTCGGAATTAATGCCGGCAGACTCGGTTTTATGAGTGGTATTGAACAGGACGAGCTTGACTTGCTCAGAAATATTGTCAATGAAGAATTTGAAGTTGACGAGCGTCTGATGCTTGAGGCTGAAATCGTGCTGGATAATCAGGTTTTATCCGTTCATCAGTGCCTTAATGATGCTGTTATTTCACGTGGCAATTTCGCAAGGCTTATTGATATAAACATTACTTCAGGCGGAAGAAATGTATCAAATATGCGTGCTGATGGTGTTATTATTTCAACTCCTACAGGATCAACGGCTTATTCAATGGCGGCAGGCGGTCCTGTTGTAAGTCCGGAGGCTGAGTGCATTCTTGCTACTCCCATATGTCCTCATTCTCTTATGGACAGAAGTATTATTTTTTCAGCAGATAAGGAGCTTGTTATCAAAGCTCATAATGATAAAATGAATTTGCCTGTGCTGACAGTCGATGGTGAGGAAGCAATTACGCTTGATAATACAAGCGAAGTACGTATCAGAGTTTCAGAAACCAAGACAAAGCTGATTAAGCTTAAGCCGGAAAATTTTTATGAAATACTTAATAAAAAGATTATTGAGAGGAGAGCCTGATGAAAAAGAGAAGACACGCAAAGATATTGGAATTAATTAATTCCAAAGATATTGAAACACAAGAGGAGCTTCAGGCATATTTGCAAAAATGCGGTTTTGAAGTCACTCAGGCAACCATCTCACGAGATATAAAGGAATTGCGTCTTTTGAAAGAACTGTCTGACAGAGGCCGATATATATATTCCACCGGTAAGAAAGCAAATAACGATGCAATCAGAAGAAGCGGCGGTATTTTTTCTGAATCCATTGTCAGTGTTGAACATGCACTTAATACCTGTATCTTATACACATCTCCGAGCCCACGAG
>UQVI01000039.1 GCA_900544515.1 uncultured Oscillospiraceae bacterium
AGTCGTCGGCAGCGTCAGATGTGTATAAGAGACAGGAAAAAACAGAGAAGAGCACCGCAGACCAAAGCCTTACATTTGATTTGAACTTTAACGATGATAATAAAACGGAAAAAGCTGCTGCATTCAACGAATCGAATAATTTTGAAATTATCAACGATTCCTTCCGCACATCCGCTCAGGATGATATTGATACAAATGAAATATACACACAGGCACCTGAATATAAATTCTCAGGAAAGAAGAAAGCGATTATCATTGCCGTTGCTATTGTTCTGATTGTTGCAATCGCTGTGGGCGTTTTTGCCTTTGTAAAAGGAAAGAATAAGGAGGAAGTAACAAAACCTTCCACCACAGTAACTACTACAGCAGCTCCTGTACAGATTGTTAATCCGCTTACAGGCGAGGCTTCCTTTAACGAAAAGGCTGTGGGCAAAAGACCTGTTGCCTGCGTCGTTGAAAATGCTTATGATGCCAGACCTCAATGGGGAATTGACGACAGCAAGAACGCCCCTGATATTATTATGGAGGGTGAGGTCGAAGGCGGAGAAACCAGAATGCTCTGGCTCTATGCAGACTACACCTCTCTTCCGAGTCAGATAGGTCCAATGAGAAGTGCAAGACCACCGTTCATAAAATTCTCTGAGCTGTTTGATTCCATCTTCATTCACTGGGGACAGAGCACAAGCAAGGGTGACTATATTGGTGCAGACGCTGTGTTCAGAAATGATGATGTTGACCACATCAATCAGATGGCTTACAGCGACAGCATAGGTCTATTCGGCAGAGATTCATCAAGAGGCGTATCATCAGAACATACCGGTGTACTTTATGGTGAAAAGCTTGAGCAGGCAATAAAGGAATCTGAATTCAGAACGGATGCCGATTCAAGCAAGCTCACCAAATTCAGCTTTAACAAAGAGGAGAAAGCGGTCGGTACAGAAGCCTGTAACGCGTTTGCTCTTACCTTCTCTTCAAGTTCAAAGACAAGAGACTGGACATATAATTCTGAAGATAAAATGTATCACTGTCAGGATTACCGCACAGATGTTACAAGAAAAAATCTGCTTGTACTTTACGATACCACAGAATATATCACAAAATACAATTACAAGGGTAGCGGTAATTCCGAAATATACTGTGACTACAAGCTCTCAGGCGGAAACGGAAAGCTTGTAAGTCTCGGAACCATCACACCAATTACCTGGTCTGTTGAAAACGGTGTAATTGTAATCAAGGATGCAAATGGTAAAAACGTTAACCTTAATCCGGGAACTACCTGGATTGGCTACGCATCATCAAATCACGGCGGAACAGATAAAAACGGCACCGCCACTGCAGAATAATTTAATACAAGAAAAGCCTGACTGAACTCGGATAATGTTCAGTCAGGCTTTTTTATTATACTATATTTACCCGACTATTTCGTAAACCATCGGATGTTCAAAATCCTCAAATTCTATCGTTTCACCATTTTCATCAACGGTTGAGTCCAGATAATCGCATACAAGCCAAAGATATTTTTTGCCGGTGCTGTCCTCAAAAATCGTCACCTTATCATCGGACAGACTCTGATCAAGCCTTGACAAGCCGTCAAGCCGTGCATCGTACCAGGTTTCAATGCCGAAATCCTTAGCAGAAATGGCATCAAAGGGCATTTCATCTATACGCACATATGTATCCCTGAACAATTCAATCGTACTGTAATCACTTGAAATGAGAGCAGGCTTTTCCGTTTCCACATTGAGTACATCCCCTGCAAAGTCGATTGTAAACCAACCGATAATCAGAATGATAAAAAGGAGAATCGTTTTAAGCACAGGGTGTTTTCTTTTTTTCCGCTTTTCTTCTTCCTTATTATATTTTTCATTATAATCATCCGCTTTCTCAATATTGGCTTTTAATTTTTCTGGCTTGCACAGGCTTTTAAAATATGCCATTCTTACAGGAAAGACCAAAAGCATTAACGGAATATCTATAGCCAAATCACTTGTTAGTGCCATTTTTCTTTTATGTCTGAGAAAATCTTTTGTGTTTCTGCTTTTTGCAGTTAACATTGTGATTCTGATATGATCTGCATTCAACTTTGGATAGCTTATCAGAAAATTCTCATTAATCATAGCCTTGTCGCCGATTGAAAATGTATCAAGCTCAATCTCCAGCTCAGTCTCATTTTCCACATTCTCAAGTCGATATGTACATTCTGTCTGAAGAACGCAGTTGCTTATCACTTTACCAATATAACTGAAAAATTTCTTTGCACCTTTATTAATCAGCTTTTCCTTTAGATTTTCCGCATCTTCACTGCTCCAATCATAATCAAGCGTAAGCTCACCATTAATGGTAATTGTATGTTCGTTTAAAGAGGAATTCAGCTCAATCCATTTGCTGTCACCCTCCTTAATGCTATATAGCTCACCGTCAAGCTCTATATGTGCAATATCGGCATAGGAATTTTTAATACAGATTCTTTTACTGTTATCCTTACTTATTGTAATAAGCTCTTCTACCGATGTATTCAGTGTTGCCGCTATTTTTTCAAGCGTCTCCATTCTCGGAATTGCCTGACCGTTTTCCCACTTTGATACGGCCTTGTCGGAAACGTCTAGAATTGCCGCAAGCTCCTTTTGCGTCAGCTGATGCTCCTCACGTAATTTACAAAGTGTATTGCCAAACTTGTAGTAATCCATAAAATCACCTCAAAAAAATTATAGCAAAACCCTGCTCATATGGCAATTAAATCGAGGTAGAATAAAAGTAGAAATCTAAAAACGCTGATTTTTTAACCATTTAACTAAAAAATCCCGTAAGACTTAATATCTTACGGGATTTTCAGCATTCAGATTTAAAAATAATTGACGGTTTTCACGACCTCACCATTGTGCGTATATACTCTCGGAACACGGCGTGATATTCTGCAAGGCAGCTCATAATTGAAGGAATGCGCCATTTCGGAAACCTCCTCCATAGTCAGAGCAAGCTCACCGTCATAGCCAACAAGCGTTACTTCATTTTCCTCTGTAACATCAGGTATATCTGTGATATCGACCATAAACTGATCCATACACACTCTGCCGAGTATAGGTGCATATCTTCCGTTAACAATAACTCTTCCGATATTTGACAGGCATCGCGGATAACCGTCAGCATATCCCACAGGGATTGTGGCAACCACTGTTTCCTTATCCGTAACATAGGTTCCGCCGTATGAAATTTCCCTGCCTGCTTCCAGCGTTTTGATATGGCTGATATGGGTTTTCCACTCCATTGACGGCTTAATATCCATAAGTGATTTATCGACCTCAGCTGAGGGATAAAGCCCATATGTAATAATACCTGAACGAACCATATCAAAAATATCATCAAGCACCATAATTCCTGCAGAATTGCTGATGTGCTTAATGGGAATAGCAATTCCCCTTTCAGAAAGCAGTTTAACGAAATCAGTGAAACGCTTTTTCTGGGCTAAAGTCTTTTCAAGATTTTCTTCATCAGCAGTAGCAAAGTGAGAAAACAGTCCCTCAGCAGTTATATTGGGAAGCTCTGTTATCTTTTTACATACATCAGCGCTTTCACTGTTTACCTGAAAGCCGATCCTGCTCATTCCGGTATCGAGGCAGAAATGGAAGGGAATATTTTTATTCTGCCTTACAGCCTCATCAGATAATGCCTGTGCTGCCTCATAGGAAAAAATCGGAATACGGATATCATTTTCAACAATTACATCATACTGCTGCGGTGATACTCCACCGAGAACAAGTATAGGTGTTTTTATTCCTGCGTTTATCAGCTCCATTGCTTCTTCCACACAGGCAACACCGAAAAAGTCACATTTACTTTCCAGAAATTTTCCTACCTCAACTGCACCGTTTCCGTACGCATCTGCCTTTATAACTGCCAGAAGCTTTGCCTTTCCGGCAAGCTTTCTGAGCACATTGTCAATATTATATTCAATTGCATCCAAATCTATTTTTAAATATGTTCTATGATACATTCTTAAGCCTCTGTAAAGATTTTTGTAAATTATATTCTAATACTGAAAGCATTAAAAGTAAAGTTAAAAATTAAATATAAAAAGAAAGAAGGCCGGACCTGCATATCCGACCTTCCCCTCTCTGTTATTACAAACTATGGAGGACTTGAATTGAAACGGTGCGGCCCGCCTCAAGTCTAAATTCATTATAGTGTATCTTGCATAATTTGTCAATAGTGCCGCTGATTTTTTTTATATAGTTTAACAAATATGTGTTTTATAGTGGCTTTTATCGCAAAAGGTAACGCCAAAAAATTAGAAGTGGGTAATCCATTGGACTAATTCAATCAAGCACATTGACATCGAACAAATATTCGTATAGTATGTAATGGTACAAGAAATGAACAGCGCTGAAAAATCTCAAACAAGAAAGAAGGAATACAGTATGACTATTGATGAATTAGCACGTGAATATGAAGCACAATATAAAACAATCAGTGCAAAAATGGACGGACTTAAGCCTCTGCTTTACATATACAGCGGAAAAGAGCTTTTACTGCTCAGAAGAAAATTAAAAATATACTATGATATGGCATGCGAGTGCAAAAGAGTTTGTGCACTGCTGTCTTGCTACTATGATGGGGAGGAAGAAAATGATTGATTTTGTTGAAGAATATATGACCGATATAAACAATTACGAGGACAATGGCTTTGACGAACAAAGGATCCTCATCAAAGCCATGTCAAAGGTTCTGCCAATGATCATAAAAAATGAGCTTACTGAGCGACAGAGCCTTTGTCTGAGAATGTTTTATGTTTTCGGTAAAAGCCAGGTAGAAATAGCCAGAGAGCTTAAGCTATCTCAGCCAACCGTAAGCAGGCATATAAAATCTGCAAAGGACATTGTAAACAAATTTTTATCTTACAGCTTTTACTCGGTAAAACAGGCAAATGAACAGTGGCTGAAAATGGAATAGCCAGCCACTGTTCTATAGCATAATGCAGAATTTTCAATGCATATATGCTTTACCACAATTGATACAGCAATGGCTGTTTTAAAGGAGCAGAACTCCACCACTGCCAACAATTGAAAACGCATCTCACAGAACAATAGGAATTGTCACCTTTTATTCTATGAGATGCGTAATTTTTTGTTAAGAAATCAAATCGTTAAAATAGCAATAATAAACATAACAGCATATAATATCGGCTGATGTGCCAGATAAACCCAGAGACTGTTTTTGCCAACGAAGGATAAAAACTTACTGTGCTGCTTATACATCGGCTCAGGCAATTTTTCATCTGCTGCAATTTTTCCGATAAATGCTCCGAAGAAAAACATAAATATCCAGGGAAGAATGGAAAAATAATCCGCACTATGAAAGCTTGCATTATGGAAGCCAAGCGGTGCAAGTATATTAAACTGATACCAGCTCTCAGGCAAAGAGATAAGACCAAAGCAGATTTTACCGCCCTCAATTCCATAGACAAATAAAAACAGAATAAATGAAACAGCTGCACCGATTCTGAAATCTATTTTTTTGAAGAGAGGCATCAGAAGACCTGTTATGACCATACACGTACCTAAGCAGTGAAGAATACCGAAATAAATCTCTGCACCTACAAAACCTAAAAGCGGCATAATCACTGCCGTCGCAAGCGTTATTATACCTGCACACACAAGAACAATGATACCACGCTTAACTGTATTTCTGGAAAGCCTTGAGCACATACCTGAAATCACAATGAATATTGTCCAGAATATCGGCTGTACTGTACAAAGTGCATCAAAAATTTCATATCCCCATTCAAGACCGATTACATCACCCACATCTAAAAATGCATGGTGAAAAATCATACATATGATTGCAAAGCCTCTAATTTCATCAAGCATATGAATCCTTTTTCTTTTTTCAGGCATAAGGACAGCACCCTTTCAAAATAATTTATAGTTTGGTAAACCGAATAGCAATAGGTTATAAAAGACTGATTTCGTCTTAAACAGCGTTAAAAATGCTCAGAATACGCAAAGTATGCCAAGAGAAAAAATGTGCAGATATGCAGATATATCGATTTTTTGCATCCTCAGGCTGTTGTTCTTCAGTTCATCAAACTATAATATTGTACCACAATTGTTTTATATTGTATATAATAAAAAAATATGATATAATAATGTGGTATAAATGGATTTTCCGCAATGAATGGGGTACGATTATGAAAGATTTTACTGCAAAACTCAGTGCATCTGCTGTTACCACAGTAGATTCCTCCAACACAGCAAAGGCTGTTAAGTCCGGCGCACTTGATGTATTTGCCACACCTATGATGCTGGCACTTATGGAGGAAGCAACCTGTCTTGCCTGTGCACCGCTTCTTGACGACGGAGAGACTACTGTAGGTACAAACGTTTCTGTATCACATAACAAGGCAAGCGGTATCGGCACACAGATTACCGCCACTGCCATTCTTGAAAATGCTGACGGCAGAAAGCTTACATTTTCTGTTTTGGCAAAAGACAATAATGATGATATTATCGGCAAAGGTACAATTGAAAGATTCGTTGTGCTTGAGGATAAATTTATGAAAAAGGTGAACAGCAAATGAGATACAGTGCAGTAATTTTCGATTTTGACGGAACAATATGTGATACCGGTGAGGGCATACTTAAAAGTGCCAAATACGCACTGGAGGCTTTTGGCTATAATGCTCCTGATTATGAGGAGCTGACCTGTTTTATAGGTCCTCCGCTTCTGATTACCTTTCAGGAGAAATTTGGTGCTGATGCTGCAAGAGCGGATGAGCTTGTCAAGAAATTTCGTGAACGCTATACAAATAAGGGCGTATTTGAGAGCAAGCTGTACGACGGTATAAAGGAGCTTTTAATTTCTCTTAAAAAGGACAATATCAAAATAGGTATTGCCTCTTCAAAGCCGCAGGAATATATTGAAACGCTGCTTGACCATTTCGGAATCAAGTCTTATTTTGACGTAATCTGCGGAGTAACCTTTACAGCCGATTGTGAATCAAAGGCAAGCATTATTGCAAGGTGCCAGAAGGAACTGAATATCGCCGGCAATGAATGCATTATGGTCGGTGATAAAAAGTACGATATTGAGGGAGCAAAAACCAATCTCATTGACTCTGTAGGCGTTTTATGGGGCTACGGCACAAAATTTGAGCATATTGAGGCAGGTGCAAAATTCATTGTCGATAAAATAGAGGACATTGAAGCTGTTGCTCTCGGATTTTATGAGCAGACAGAAGAGGTTCAGGGTATCTTCAGCGGAAAAATCATCAATGTACATACTGATAAAATAACGCTTGTTGACGGAACAGAGGCACAGCGCGAGGTGGTGGACCATCCGGGCGGTGTGGCAATTGTAGGTCTTACTGAGAACAACGAGGTTCTTATGGTAAGGCAATTCAGATATCCGTACAAGGAAACGATATACGAAATTCCTGCAGGCAAGCTGGAAAAGGGCGAAGATCCACGCGTGGCGGCTATCCGTGAATTCCGTGAAGAGTGCGGTGCGGTTGCAGAAAAATTCGAGCCGCTTGGCGAAATCTATCCCACACCCGGCTACTGCGGTGAAATCATACGTATTTTTTACGCAACGGATTTAACCTTCGGTGAGCAGGAGCTTGACGAAGATGAATATCTTGAGGTAATCAAAATGCCGTTTAGCGAATGCGTTGCAAAAATTATGAGCGGCGAAATCAAAGACGCGAAAACAATTGTAGGAATATTAAAACTTAAGGAACTAATGAAATTATGACAGCCTATCTTGACAATTCAGCAACAACAAAGCCGTGTGAAGAATGCGTAAACGCTGTTACAAATATGCTGAAAAACAATTGGGGCAACCCTTCAAGCCTGCACAATCTCGGCATTGATGCAATGAAAGAGGTTATACTAGCAAGAGGTGAAATTGCTCAGTCACTGGGTGCAAACAGAGAGGAAATTATTTTCACCTCAGGCGGAACGGAGGCAAACAACCTTGCTCTTTTCGGAGCAGTAAAGGCAAGGAAAAGACTTGGCAGAAGAATTGTTACAACAGCAATTGAGCACGAAAGTGTACTGCAATCTGCACAGGAGCTTGAAAAACAGGGCTTTGAGGTTGTTTATCTTCAGCCTGACAGAGACGGAAACATTTCAAAAAATCAGCTTTTTGATGTTGTAAATAAAGATACTATCCTCGTTTCGATGATGTACATAAATAATGAGGTCGGCACAATTATGCCTGTCGAGGCTATAAAGCGCGCAGTTAAAAAGGCTGAGTCGCCTGCTCTGATACATATCGACTGCGTACAGGCTTACGGAAAAATCCCAATCAATGCTAAAAAGCTCGGTGCTGATTTAATCACAGTATCTGCACACAAAATTCACGGTCCTAAGGGCATCGGTGCTCTTTATGTCAATAAAGACGCCAACCTCACAAATCAGAATTTTGCGAGAACATTCGGCGGTGAGCAGGAAAAAAAAATACGTCCCGGAACGGAGAGTGCTCCGCTTATTGCAGGCTTTGGTGCTGCGGTACAGGCATTAACACCGACTGCAGAGCAGAAAAGATATATCCGTGAGCTCAACAGCTATGCACGTGAGCAGCTCGGCAGAATAAACGGAATTCAATTCAATAACGGTGAAGATGCTTCGCCGTACATCATAAATATATATATACCAACCTTTATGCGCAGCCAGACGATTCTGCAGGAGCTTTCATCCAATTACGGCATATATGTCAGCAACGGCTCCGCCTGTGCAAAGGGCAAAAAAAGTCACGTGCTTACAGCTATGGGGCTTGACAATGAAGCCCTCGACAAGAGCATAAGAATCAGCTTTTGCCGATATAATACTAAGGAAGAAATTGATTTACTGGCAAATGCCTTAAGAGAACTTATAGAAAAACACCCTTTGGAGAAAATATGAAAGAGATAATACTGATTAAAAACGGTGAGCTTACCCTGAAAGGACTAAACAGAAATTCCTTCGAGGATATCCTCATCAAGAATATGAAAAAACGCCTGAACGACTTAGGCAAATTTGAATTCACAAAAAGCCAGTCAACCATTATGGTTGACCCTGTAGACGAGGACATTGACCTTGACGACGCAGCTGACAGACTTTCAAAGGTATTCGGTATTGCTGCACTTTCGCGTGCCTGCGTGTGCGAAAAGGACTTTGACAGTATAAAGGAAACTGCAATCCAATATCTTGAGGAACAGCTTGAGGACGCCAAAACCTTTAAGGTTGAGGCAAAGCGCTCCGACAAAAAATTCCCGATGCAATCCCCTGAAATCTGCAGAGAAACAGGTGGATACATCCTCTCAAAATTTCATCATCTTAAGGTTGATGTGCACAATCCTGACATGATTGTGACTGTTGAGGTACGTGACAAATATGCCTTTGTACGCGGCAACAATATCAAGGGTGCAGGCGGTATGCCGACAGGCACAAGCGGCAGAGCAGGAATACTCATCAGCGGCGGTATCGATTCCCCTGTTGCAGCGTATATGATGGCGAAACGCGGTATTGAGCTGTGTGCAATTCACTTTGCGTCACCGCCATACACCTCAGAGCTTGCTGAAATGAAGGTTATGGAGCTGCTCAAAAGAGTTGCAAAATACGCAGGAACAATAACAACCTATGTTGTACCATTCACAAAAATTCAGGAAGCAATCCGTGATCTCTGTCCTGAGGAATATTTCACGATTATTATGAGACGAATCATGATGATGATTGCCGAAAAAATGGCTGTTAAGCAGAATTGCAGTGCACTCATCACAGGTGAAAGTGTGGGACAGGTAGCAAGCCAGACAATGTACGCACTTGCCTGCACAGACTGTGCCGTGAATATGCCTGTGTTCAGACCCTGTATTGGTATGGACAAGGAGGAAATCATCAGCATTTCAAGAAAAATTGATACCTTTGAAACTTCCATTCAGCCATACGAGGACTGCTGCACCGTATTCACTCCAAAGCATCCGAAAACAAGACCTCATCTTGATGATGTGCTTGCGGCGGAAAATAAAATAGATAATCTTGACGAACTTATAACAGATGCCATAAATCATGCGAAAAAGGTGATTATAAGATAATGAGCGAAGAAAAGGACGATATCGGCAAAATCCTTTCTGATTTTAAAACACAGAAGGAACAGCGCGAAACACCGATTGAACCATTAGATCCCCCTAAACGCAGAGAAAATTATATTGACTTTGCAAAATCAGATGATGAAGACACTGCTGAAAAACAGCCTAAAAAGAAAAAAGAGCCGAAACCGAAAAAAACACCTGAAGAGCTGGAGGCAATAAGAGCAGCAAAAAAAGAAAAGCGTGACAGACAAAAGAAAAAAAACAAGACTGTTTTAACAAAAGTAAAAAAGGCTTTGTTCAATAAAAAAGTGCTTATTGCTTTAGTCGTAATTATCGCGTTAATCGGAATCATATTCGGCGTATTATATGCTGTGGAGCAGTCAAAGGGAGCTTATCTTAAGCCATACGAGAAGAAATACCCTGACGCTGAATTTCAGGTAGGTATGCTTGAAAAATACTGCGATATACTTGGTGAAAATCCGGACACGGCAGGCTATCTTGAAATACCTGATATTGAGCTGAAAACAGCCGTAAGCAGTGACAGCAAAAAATCCCCCTGTGCAGAAAAATGCACTGAGGGTGCTGAGCAGTTCAATTATGTCGTATATCTGAACGACAACAGCCTTGAAAACCTTTATTCAAGTGCTGCTGCATATAATAATTCTGCCGGATATATGATGTACTCAAATCTTTTTGAGGATTACACCTTTAAGGTGGCAGGTGCTTTTTACACCAATACTAAGGCTGAAGATGATGACGGATATATCTTCCCGTATAATGTCACCGAAAAAATGACTGTCAAATCAGCAAATGATTATGTATCAAAGCTTGAGAGCAGATTTCTGTACGATACCGGTATAAATTTGACAAGGCAGGACACTGTGCTCACAATCTCCTGTCCGACAGATTACAGAAAGAATTTCCGTTTTGTTGTGGTTGCGGTACTGCGTGATGATGCCGAAACAAAGACAAAAGCCAATGAAAAGGACAGCATCAACTATCCTAAGGTTATATTTGATGAACTGAAAAAGGATAGCCCATATAAATTCGCAACCAAATGGTACCCTGAAATCATCATTACCGACAGCGAAGGCAATGAAAAAACAGTCCAGAAAACAATAGAGGATTATAAATAAAGCAACGCCTATTGGAGCAATCCAATAGGCGTTTTCAATATAAACAATAATTTATAATCGCAGTAATTTCTTTGCATTGTTATAAAACACATCTTCCTGTGCCTTTTCATCAAGTCCGCAGGTAAGCACCTTTTGTATTTCAACAGTCGGATGATGAAACGGAGAATCAATACCGAACATAATTCTGTCCTTTCCGACCGTTTCATAAGCTTCTTTAATTTTGCAGCCCATTGGCATACCGCTCATCTCCAGATAAAGATTATCATACCGCTTTGCCATTTTGATTGACGCATCAATATAAACGCCGTGTCCGTGTCCCATATGAATCATTGTAACCCTTACATCCGGATACTTTTCTGCAAGCAGAGCGATACTCCAGGGAAGTGAATACGGAGGGTGACCACAGTGAATGAACACCGGCACATCATATGCTCTGGCAAAATCCATAACAGGATATACAACAGGATCATCTGCCACAAAGGAATCAAAGAGCGGCTGCATTTTTATTCCTGCAAAATGCTCCTTATTTATATATCGGTCAAGCTTTTTGGGCACATCGTCAAGCAGCGGATTGACCCACACAAAGGGTACAATTTTATCAGGATAGGACTGGAAAGCATCTATTACCGCATCATTGCCCTGAAAGGAAGAGCCTGTTAAAAAGGTCTTTTCGATATCATATTCCTTCATCTGCTGAACAAGTCTGTCCTTCGTAAAGGCAACACCGGCCCAGCCGCCGAAGTCACCTATATGTGAATGCGCATCTATTTTTTTCATTTTACAGTTTCTCCTATTCTGCCATTTTTCTGAGTTTTTCAGTGACCTTTGTTTTATCAAAAATCACAATAAATACCAGTGCTACAGCTATGCCGACAACAGTCTGAATAACCAGCTCAGGCAAGGTTGTCAAGGCATAAGCCTTATCATACATTACAAGCTTTGTAACCGCTGTCTCTTATACACATCTGACGCTGCCGACGACT
>UQVI01000040.1 GCA_900544515.1 uncultured Oscillospiraceae bacterium
GAGATTCGCCTTAGTCTCGTGGGCTCGGAGATGTGTATAAGAGACAGAAACAGGAATTGCATTTTACAATTGATGATAAAGCACTGATGGATACCATTGATATTCAATCAAATATTGAAATCACTCCGATATACTCAGCATAATAAACATAAAAAAGCTATCTTACAAAAGTAAGATAGCTTTTTTATATCAGTCAATTTCTACGGATATTTTAGTGTCATTCCTTGTTGCTGCTGCACGCATTACAACACGGATTGCCTTAGCAATTCTGCCCTGCTTTCCGATGACTCTGCCCATATCATCCTCAGCAACATGAAGATGGTAAACAGTTACGCCCTCTTCGTTAGGTTCGCTAACATCAACAGAAACCTTTTCAGGATTATCTACTAAACCCTTTGTTATGGAAATTAACAAATCTTTCAAAGAAAACACCTCCTGTTTAAGCTTTGTAATGTAAAATAATTCAAAGATTAAAGGATGCCTTCTTTTTTGAGAATGCTCTTAACAGTATCTGTTGGCTGTGCACCGTTTGCAATCCATTTCTTAGCCTTATCAGCATCAACCTTAATTTCTGCTGGCTCAGTCATTGGATTGTATGTTCCGATTTCCTCAATGAAACGACCATCACGAGGATATCTTGAATCTGCTACAACTACACGATAGAAAGGTGCTTTCTTTGCGCCCATACGGCGAAGTCTGATTTTTACTGCCATTTTAAATTACCTCCAAAATATACAAATAAATTTTTTATTATTTAAAACCAAATGGTTTATTAACTTAATTAAAAACCGAAGGGATTTGAGCCGCCGCCCATTTTACCCATCATCTTTTCAGCCATCTGCGGATTAGCCTGCATCATACGACGCATTTTTTTACTCATTCTCGGACCGCCCTTACCGCCGCCGAACTGCTTCATCATCTTCTGCATCTGCTTGAACTGGGCAAGGAGCTTATTAACATCCTCAACCTGCATACCGCAGCCGGCTGCAATCCTGCGTTTACGTGACGGATTGATAATATCCGGATATGCTCTTTCCTGCTTAGTCATGGAATAAATGATTGACTTAAACTTGTTGAAAGCACCCTCATCGATATCCTCGTCCTTGATTTTACCGCCAATGCCCGGAATCATTTTTATGGTATCCTTGATGCTGCCCATTCTTTCAATCTGATCAAACTGATCAAGCAAATCATTCAGGTCAAACTTATTCTTAGCAAGCTTTTTCTCAAGCTCGGCAGCCTTTTTCTCATCCAGTGTCTGCTCTGCTCTTTCAATAAAGGAAAGCACATCACCCATACCGAGAATACGGGAAGCCATACGAGAAGGATGAAACGTTTCAAGGTTATCAAGCTTTTCACCTGTACCCACAAATTTTATCGGCTTACCTGTTACGGCTCTTACAGAAAGTGCCGCACCGCCTCTTGTATCACCGTCAAGCTTTGTCAGAATAACGCCGTCAATACCCAGTGTCTCATTAAAGCTCTTGGCAACATTAACGGCATCCTGACCTGTCATTGCATCAATGACAAGTAAAATCTCGTGAGGGTGAACAGTAGAACGGATGTTTTTAAGTTCCTCCATAAGCTGCTCATCAACATGAAGTCGGCCTGCTGTATCGAGGAACACATAATCATTGCCGTGATCCTTTGCATATTTCACAGCCTCTTCAGCGATTTTAACAGGATTTTCAGTTCCCATTTCAAATACAGGAACACCAACCTGCTCACCAACAACCTGAAGCTGTTTGATAGCCGCCGGTCTATAAACGTCACAGGCAACAAGCAAAGGTCTGTGACCTTCTTTTTTCAGCTTACGTGCAAGCTTTGCTGAATGGGTTGTTTTACCGCTACCCTGAAGACCGCACATCATTACAATGGTAGGCGGATGATTTGCAATCGCAAGTCTTGACTCGTTGCCGCCCATAAGTTCAGTGAGCTCTTCATTAACGATTTTGATAACCATCTGACCCGGAGTAAGTGACTCCATAACGTCAGCACCGATTGCTCTCTGGGTTACCTTTGCAGTAAATTCCTTTGAAACCTTATAGTTAACATCAGCCTCTAAAAGTGCAAGGCGAACCTCGCGCATTGCTTCTTTAACATCGGATTCAGTAAGCTTACCTTTAGCTCGTAATTTTTTAAATGAATTTTCTAAGCGTTCGCTTAAGCCTTCAAATGCCAAGTAATCAACTCCTAAGCAAGCGAGAATACTTACCCCTCTTTAAGAAAAGAGGCAAGTGTTTTAATTCGGGCAACACAATCATTAATCTCCATAGAAAGGGAATGATTGAGATTATATTCATTAATCGTCTCCGTACATTCCAGGATTTCATCAATACCCTTTTTCATTTCGTTAAAGCGCTTTGCAAGCCCCAGACGCTCCTCCATATCAAAGAGCTGAGCCTCTGCACGCTTTATTGAATCGCGTACACCCTGACGTGTGATACCCTCATTTTCTGCAATTTCGGAAAGGGAAAGATCCTCTTCATAATAATAGATAAGGAAGTCGTGCTGCTTTTTCGTAAGCATTTCGCCGTAGAAATCAAGCAAAAAAGGAATTTCAAGATTCTTTGCCACAACTACCTCTCCCTTCAAAAGCCATGTGTAAAGTAATTAATCTTTACAGCAAGTGGTATTATACTAAAGAAGAGAGATTCTGTCAAGGATTATTTCAATAAAAAGATATATAAAATTTAGTCAAAAAAACTTGACACTATCTATGGTGTAAAGTAAGAATTCTTTTCACTAAATATTGAAATATATCCTTTTATGATATATAATCACTTTGAAAAAATTTTCTGAGAGGGATTATGGAATCAAATAATAAAAGCACTTTTATATTTGCACTGAAAAAATCACTGCCTGTTTTATTCGGCTATCTGTTTTTGGGCTCAGCCTTCGGAATTATGCTTTACGATGCAGGTTACAATTTCATATGGGCAATATTTATATCCCTGATTGTGTATGCAGGCTCAGGGCAGTTTCTTCTTGTATCGCTGTTATCCTCTGCCGCATCAGTCCCCACTGTTGCCGTTATGACCCTGTTCATTAATTCAAGGCATATGTTTTACGGACTGTCCTTTATTGACAAGTTCAAAAAGGGCGGCTGGAGATATCCTTTTATGATATTCTCCCTGACAGATGAAACCTATTCCGTAAACACCTCATTTTCTACTGTTCCTGAAAATGTAAACGAAACAAAGGCAAGGTATCTCATCGGCTTGTTTGACCATATTTACTGGATACTCGGCTCGGTTGTCGGCTCACTTGCAGGTCAGCTTATACCCATTGATTTCACAGGAATTGACTTTTCAATGACTGCCCTGTTTGTTGTAATATTCATTGACCTGATTAAAGATCAAACCGGAAGAAGAAAACTTGTGGGAGCGATTGGAATCCTTTGTGCCGTTATATGTCTTATCATTTTCGGTGCAGATAATTTCTTATTGCCGACATTTATTATAACTGTAGCCGTATTATCTGCCACAAAGCCGTACTTTGACATAAGCAAGGAGAAAACCAAATGATTCTGACAACTGAAAAATCAATCCTTATTATAGTGGTTGCGGCGGTATGTACCTTTGCTACAAGGCTGTTCCCCTTTGCTTTGTTTGCAGGCAAAAAGGAAGTACCTAAATTTATAAAATATCTTGGTGACATTCTCCCCGTTGCAATAATCGGAATTCTTATCATTTATTGTTTAAAGGATTTTACAAAAGGTGATCCGAATACAATCCTGCCGCAGCTTATCGCAGTAGCAGCTACAGCAGCGGTTCATATATGGAAAAAGAACACACTGCTGAGCATTGCAGTTGGAACAATCGGATATATGCTGCTGATACATTTTGTATTTGTATAGAATTATAGTTTGGTAAACTGAATAGCAATAGGTGTGCTTTTCTTTCTCTTGGCATACTTGCGTATGCCAAGAGAAAAAATGTACAGATATATCGATTTTTTGCATCCTCAGGCTGTTGTTCTTCAGTTCATCAAACTATATAAACGAATAACCTCTCGTAAGCACTTTGTAATGAATGCAAAGTGCTTATTTATTACTCTTTATTGCATAAGCACATTTAAAACCGAATGTTAAAATCGTTTCATAAAAAGCAAAAACTCCGATATAATCGGAGTTTTTGGGGCTGACATCTTTTTTGTCAGCCTGATATGGCGCAGGGCAAGGGATTCGAACCCTCGAATACTCGTTGAAGCATTACACGATTTCCAATCGTGCTCCTTCGGCCAGCTCGGACAACCCTGCATATATTGCGTTTGTTATTATACATTACAAACGCACAAATTGCAAGACTATTTTTTAATTTGCAGCTCATCTGCAAAATAAATTGTTTTTGATTCAAAGGCAAAGTCCATACCGCTGTCCTGTGCATACTGCTTAATCGCAATATTAATATCGTTCTTTACCTTAAGATACTCGGAAATTTTAATCGTTTTCACATAAAAGAAAAGATCAATATCCAGTGAATGTGCCCCATATTCAGTAAAGTTAACGCGCACATCATCTGCAATCACATTTTCATTTGACAATATAATGGCTTTTATATCATCACAAAATTTCTCAACTTCATTACTGCTGTGGCTGTAATTGATTGTCAGCTTTTCGCTGAAAGCACGCTTATCCATTTTACTCCAGTTGGTGATTGCAGCATTCGCCATTACTGTGTTGGGATAAATTTTTTGACTGCCATCAACAGCTCTCAGCTTTGTCGTTCTGATTGTGATATCCTCTACTGTGCCGACAGTGCCCTCGAGTTCTATACAATCATCAACCCCAAAGGGCTTATTGAAAATAATGATAAAGCCTGAAAGCATATTTTCAACCGCATCCTTGCAGGCAAAGGCAACAGCTACGCCGCCGATACCAAGTGCCGCAAAAATCTTTGATGCAGAGATACCGAACTGTTCCAGAACAAGCAAAAGCGCAATGATTACGATTGTAACTTTTAAAATATTACTGATAAATTTTACAGCTGTCTTACGTGATTTCGAAGTATCATCCTTAAGAAAAAATGAAAAATCACTGTTAATCAGATTCACACCGAACCAAGACAAGAACAGAATAAGTCCCAGCTTACACACAAGCAGTGCTGCATTTCTAATCTCCCCTGTGGGGGCAATTATTTCTGTGGAAATAAATAAAGCAAGAATACTTATAAAAACCGATAACGGACGAGTCAGGCTTTCCCTGAGTGCTTTCTGTGCATTCGGACTTTTTCTCGCTATGCTCTTATTCAGCAGCATAACAATGAACTTTGAAATCTGCTTTCTGAAAACAATGAGAACTACCAGCACTGCAACAGCAATAATAAGCCTGATCAGCATATCCTGTTCATTTTCGATACCTTCAATGGACGCAACCAGCTTTGCAAGAATATTATTAAAAACCTTCAAAATATCATCTCCTATGAAAAAAGAGGTATCCATTCGACACCTCTTATTTTAATAAAATATTATCTTTTAGTCAAGAACCTGATAATAAGGAGAAAAATGATTCAGCTTTTCTTCAAATTTATCCTTTGGCTGTTCCTTAGGCACCTCCACAGGATATTCACCGGTAAAGCATCCATTACAAAAACCACATTCTGAATTGCAGGCAAGCTTATTTGTGGATTCGACAGAAAGATAACCGAGACTGTCAACACCGATTTCCTTTGCAATTTCCTTAACAGAATCATACTTGCAGGCAATCAGATTTTCCTGTGAATCAACATCTGTTCCGAAAAAGCAGGGATGTCTGAAAGGAGGAGACGACACACGCATATGCACCTCTTTTGCTCCTGCCTCACGGAGAAGTCTGACGATTCTTGCACAGGTTGTACCGCGAACAATGGAATCATCAATCATAATAACACGCTTGCCGCTAATATTTTCTTTTACTGCATTGAGCTTGATACGCACTGCGTCTTCACGCTGACCCTGTGACGGCTGAATAAAGCTCCTGCCGATATATCTGTTTTTAATAAATCCTATGCCGTAAGGAATACCGCTTTCCTGCGCATAACCAAGTGCGGCATCCAGTCCTGAATCGGGAACACCGATAACCACATCAGCCTCAACAGGATGCTCCTTTGCAAGAAAAGCGCCTGCTCTCATTCTTGCATGCTGTACAGAAGAGCCTTCAATCACAGAATCAGGACGTGCAAAATAGATATATTCAAACACACAGATATTGCCCTTTTTACCGCAATGGGTTTCAATGGATTTCACTCCGTCGGTACTGATTACCACAATTTCACCGGGCTTGATATCTCTGATGAATTCTGCGCCCACTGTATCAAGTGCACAGGATTCCGATGCAACGATATAAGCACCGTCATTTGTTTTGCCTAAGCAGAGAGGTCTGAAACCATAAGGGTCACGAAATGCAATCAGCTTGGTCGCAGTCATAACAACACAGGAATATGCACCCTTAAGGGTATACATAACCTTTTCAACAGCTTCCTCAGTGCTTTTGCTTGTAAGACGCTGAGAAACAATTGAATATGCGATTGACTCTGTATCGGAGGTACCGTGAAAGATTGCACCTCTAAGCTCAAAATACTTTCTCAGATCAGGTGCATTCACCAGATTACCGTTATGTGCAACTGCAAGATTACCCTTTATATGGCGGATGACCAACGGCTGTATATTATTGGCATTTTTACCGCCTGTTGTGGAATAGCGCACATGGCCGATTGCCATATTGCCCATTCCAAGATGATCCATACGTGAAGGGGTAAACACATCAGGAACCAAGCCGTCACCCCTGTGATGTCTGAATACACCATCATCATTGACAGCTATGCCACAGCTTTCCTGCCCTCTGTGCTGCAAAGCGTAAAGACCAAGATACACAGACTGTGCAACATACGTTGTTTTATTTTCAAAAATGCCGAAAACGCCGCATTCCTCGTGAAGATTGTTAAACATAGGAAACCTCTCCTTAGTTGGGGGTATATAAATTTGCATACGGTCTTGCCGTCGCAGGAATAAGCTTTTTAAAGGACTTTGACATAATGGTATCGTAATCCTTATCAAAATACTTGCAATACTTTTTCACATACAAATCAAGCTCTTTTTTATCGTCATCATCCAGATTTGTAACTTTAATATTGTCACTGAGATTTTCCTTAGGAAAATTACCGCGAACAAAAATCTTACCGCCGTGCATACCTGATGCACAGTGCGTGCCGAAAAGCTTTTCACCTCTTCTGAGTTCAAGACCTAAAAGGACAATTGTACCCCCTGCCATATACTCACCGAGAAAGGAGCCTGCATTCTTACCGATAACAAGAACTGGACGCATCTGACGGAATTCCTTCATATGAATACCGCCGCGACAGGCAACATTATCCCTGATATAAATCTGTCCGTCACGCATACCATAGCCCATAGCA
Source organism: uncultured Oscillospiraceae bacterium (assembly GCA_900544515.1). Classification (GTDB taxonomy): domain Bacteria; phylum Bacillota; class Clostridia; order Oscillospirales; family Acutalibacteraceae; genus Eubacterium_R. Next base: position 7,395 of record UQVI01000040.1, read on the forward strand.
TCACCTGAATGACCGTGAACAACGATTTCACCGCCGTTCATTGTATTGCCGACTGCATCCTGGCAGTTGCCGTAAACGACAACCTTACCGCCGTTCAGATAACAAGCCATATCATTACCCGGAGTGCCGTACACCTCAATGGTTTTTCCTGAATCAAGAGCACATCCGATATATCTTTGGCCGTTAACATCCTTAACTGTAACTTTTTTCTTGGTCTCCAGCTGTTTTTTGATATCCTCATTGACTTTCTCATAACGCGTTAAACCTGCCTCAATAATCATATCTGCACTCCCCCTCTCAGTTTCGTAATTCTTGTATCCTTATCAAACATAAAGATTGACGGATTATCCATAATATCTCCCTGAATTGTATCAAGTGAAATTTTATTTGAAATGAGATTTGTATACATACCTGCATTAACGCTTGAATTGATAAGCACATATCCCACCAGCTTATCACCCTCAAACACAAGACGTTTATAAACATCTCCGTCCTGCCTGATTTTATCGCTGTACCGCTCACCCTGTGCATTAATCAGACCGCAGGTACAAATTCTCAGACCGAAAAAGTCAATGGCATTTACCGAATAGGTACCGCCGACGGTTACGTCAGCACCTGCCATCTGCGCACCGGCAACATTACCCTGCTGCATTAGGCCATAAAGCAATAATTTTCTTTGAGCCGTCAAGCATATCCGTTGAAACGCAGCAATCACCTGCTGCATAGATATCAGGATTACTGGTCTGCATCGTTTCAGTATCCGTAATAATCCCCCTGTTCACCTCGAGTCCTGCCTTTTCAGCAAGCTCCGTCTGCGATCTTACACCAACAGCAAGAATAAGCAAATCACAAGGTAATTTTTTGCCGTCCTTAAGCGTTACAGCGGTAATCTGCTTACCCTTTGATGAAGCCTTTACCACTGTGTTTTCAAGGTGAAATCTGATGCCGTTATTTTCCAGATGCTTTTTAACCTGCTTGGCGGATTTCGCATCCAGAATGGAAGGAAGAACTCTCGGAGCAAGTTCCACAACATCAACGCTTTTGCATATCTTTACAAGTCCCTCAGCAGCCTTCATACCGATAAGACCCGCGCCAATTACAACTGCTCTTGTCTTAGCGTTTGCAAGTGTCTTAACCACCTTAGTTGCTTTTAAATCAAGGAAGGTCAATGCATTAGCCTTTCCCTCAACATTATCCATAGGAGGTACAAACGGCTTTGAACCTGTGCAAAGGCAAAGCTTATCATAGGGATAATTTTTTCTGCCGGCTTTTACAATCTTCTTCTCCATATCAATTGCATCAACCTTTGAAGAGGTTATCACATCAATTTTCTTTTCCTTATAAAATGTAGGCTTTCTGAGAGCCATATTGCTCTCCTTAACCTTACCCTTTAAATAATAGCTGATGGAAGGGCGTGAATACGGCATATACTCCTCTTCTGTCAGCACGGTTACTGTGCCCTGAGCATCATATTTTCTGACAGCCTCTGCCGCTGCAAGTCCTGCAGCTGAGGCACCTATAATAACATATTTCATTATTTTGCACCTCCTGCTTCCAGCCACAACAATGCCCTGTTCGGACAATTCTTGACACAGGCAGGCTCCTCGCCGCCGCACAAATCACACTTAAAGGCAATATCGCCTGTTTTGATACAGCCAATCGGACAAACGGCCAGACAGGTCATACAGCCGATACATTTATTTTCATTTACAGATACGATGCCTGTTTTCTTATCCTTTGTCATAGCACCTGTGATACAAGCCTTAACGCAGGCAGGGTCATCACAGTGACGGCAGTTGACAGCAACGGATGCTGTTTTGTCACCATAAACCGTAACACGGCTGACAGGTGCAGGATTTTCAACCTTATGCGCCTTGATAACATCCTTTGATTTTGAGTGATTCGTCTTGCAGTAAACCTCACAAAGTCGGCAGTTTATGCAAAGCTCTTCTCTGGCAAATACTTTTTTCATATCAAACTACCTCCTATTCACCTGCGTGCTTAATTCCGAGTATCTCAAGCTCTTTTTCACTTAAACCGATACCCCTGAGCATTAATCTGTTGCCGCGTAATGAATCAATGGAGTTAATGCCCATGCCGCCCATAATCTCTTTGATTTCATGATTCCATGCATTGATAAGATTGATAACTCTTTTATGTGCAATTTCAGGATTCAGACGTCTTGTAAGCTCAGGGCGCTGCGTAGCAATACCCCAGTTGCACTTGCCTGTATTACAGGTCTGACACATATGGCAGCCCATTGCAATAAGCGCAGCAGATGCAATATAGCACGCATCCGCACCAAGTGCAATTGCCTTTACAATATCCGATGAGCACCTGAAAGAGCCTGCCGCCACAAGGGATACAGTTGAACGTATGCCCTCGTCACGCAGTCGCTGATCGGCAGCGGCAAGTGCAAGCTCAATCGGAATACCCACATTGTCACGTATTCTTGTAGGTGCTGCGCCCGTACCACCTCTGAAACCGTCAATAACAACAATATCCGCACCTGCTCTTGCACAGCCGGATGCAATTGCAGCAACATTGTGCACTGCCGCAATTTTAACGGACACAGGCTTTTTTCCGTCAGTAGCCTGCTTAAGAGACCATATAAGCTGACGTAAATCCTCTATAGAATAAATATCATGATGCGGTGCAGGTGAAATCGCATCTGATCCCTCAGGAATCATACGGGCATTGGATACCTCAACATTAACCTTTTCACCCGGAAGATGTCCGCCTATACCGGGCTTTGCACCCTGACCGATTTTTATTTCAATAAACTTTGAATTCTCAAGATAACCCTTATGTACGCCGAAACGTCCTGATGCAACCTGCACAACAGCGTGATCACCGAAATCAGCAAGCTCAGGGTGCAGACCACCCTCACCTGTATTAAACAGTGTACCAAGCTCCTTAGCCGCCATTGCAAGTGATTTCTGTGCATTCATTGAAATTGAGCCAAAGCTCATTGCTGAAAACATAATCGGTGTTTCAAGCATAACCTGCGGCGGCATTTTTGTAATTGATTTACCCTTCTTTTCAACCTCAAGTTTTGCAGGCTTTCGTCCCAATATAGCACGGATTTCCATAGGCTCACGAAGAGGATCAATGGAGGGATTGGTAACCTGTGAAGCATTGAGTAAAATCTTATCCCAGTAAATAGGAAAGGGTTTCGGATTACCCATTGCGGACAGCAGAACTGAGCCTGTCTCCGCCTGACGGCAGATTTCCTGCTGGTACTGAGGTGTCCAGTTTGCGTTATCACGGTAATCACAAACATACTTTTCAATTCTCAGTGCACCTGTCGGGCAAAGGTCAACACACCTGTGGCAGGCAACACAATTATTTGAATTGCAAAGAACGGTCTTTCCGTCCTCATCAAAATAGTGACATTCATTTGAACACTGACGCACACAGCAGCCGCAGTCAATGCAGCGTTCCCTGTCACGAATAATTGTAAATCTGCGCGGAATAAAGTTAATCATCAGTTCTCAGCCTCCTCATCATCCATTTCAAGAGGAATAAATACAGGTTCTGCGCCTGATACGGACCATACCTTTTCAGGATCAGGACATATAATTCTGATTGCCGATTCCTCTGAAGCAAAATAAGCTCTGTTGCCCTTTGTGGCAGCAGTTAATGAACGCAGCTTAAGTCTGTCGTTAATCGCTAACAAACCTTTGTTCGAACCGAGTATAACGGAGAAAGGACCGTTAACAAGTGCACCGTTATAAATGGAACGGAGATTTGTAAAGTACTCCTTTTTCTCATCGTCCATTCTGTCAATCTCGTCCCACTCGGGGGCTGTCAGAACATCTGCTGCAACCTCAATCGGCAGATTGTGATGACGGAGCAAATGGTCAAACAAATAGGTAATAACCTCTGTATCCGTCTGCATTGTACAGATATAGCCAAACTGTTCAATATATCTTCTGTTGGCATCATAGGATGAAATTTCACCGTTATGAACAATGGACCAGTCCAGGATATTAAATGGGTGTGAGCCGCCCCACCAGCCGGGAGTATTGGTTGGGAAACGTCCATGTGCTGTCCAGATATACGCCTCATACTGATCAAGCATATAGAATTCACCAACATCCTCAGGATAACCTACTGCCTTAAAGCAGCCCATATTCTTACCGCTTGAGAAGATATACGCTCCCTCTATTTCGTTATTTACCCTTGTAACGCATTGTGCAACGTATTCCTGCTCATCAAGTCGTGCATCCTTCATACGCACTCTGTTTGCCTTGCCGAAATACCTCCAGATATCAGGACCCTTTTCAATACTTGCTACCTGCTTTGTAGGTATTCTTTCTGCAACATCAATATTAAAATGCCTGAACAAAAAATCTTCACACTGCTTTCTTGAATCATTGGTTTCAAAGAAAACATGAATCGCATATTCATCCTTATGCTCCGGATAAATTCCGTAAGCCGCAAAACCGCCGCCCAGACCATTTGAACGGTCGTGCATAAGAGCAATAGATTTAATGATTTCCGAGCCGTTTATACGCTTGCCTTTTCTGTCAATGATTGCGGCAATGGCACAGCCGGAAGGAATTCTTATTTCTCCCTCTCTAAGCATAATCATTTCTCCTTAAATCAATAAAATAAATACATTATCCTTAATGCTTAGGCAATAGAGAGTAATTCGAACCTGCCCAAAATGCAGAATTAAAGCAAATTTATGAAGTTTTCACTGTTGCCTTGCGTCAGCAAGGCTGCCATCTCAAAAATCAAAATTCATCT
>UQVI01000041.1 GCA_900544515.1 uncultured Oscillospiraceae bacterium
CTCGACTAGTCGTCGGCAGCGTCAGATGTGTATAAGAGACAGCTTTTCCTGATAATTATGATTATTTCTATACCTGCGGTCCGATGCCTATGTTTAAGGCAATTGAGAACAATGTCAAAACATCAGGTCAGTATTCCTTTGAGGAAAGAATGGGCTGCGGCTTCGGTGCTTGTATGGGCTGCTCCTGCAAAACAAAGTATGGTAACAAGCGAATCTGCAAGGATGGTCCTGTGCTTGAAAGGGAGGAGATTATATGGTAGATTTGTCTGTAAATCTTGCAGGTATGTATATGGATAATCCTGTTGTTCCTGCATCAGGTACATTCGGCTTCGGCAATGAATTCAAGGATTTTTATGATATCAATATACTCGGCTCCTTCTCCTTTAAGGGCACAACAAAGGATGCACGTTTCGGCAATCCTACGCCGAGAATTGCGGAATGTAAAAACGGTATGATTAACGCAGTGGGTCTGCAGAATCCGGGCGTTCACCACGTTATTGAACACGAGTTGCCGCAAATGAAAAACTATTTCCATAAGCCTGTTATTGCCAATGTTTCAGGCTTTTCAGTTGAGGATTATGCCTATACCTGTGCACTCCTTAATAAGGAAGAGCAGGTCGGTATTTTGGAGGTTAATGTTTCCTGTCCCAATGTACACGGCGGCGGAATGAGCTTTGGAACAGACCCTGCCTGTGCGGCTGAGGTCACAAGGGCAGTAAAGGCTGTAACCACAAAGCCTGTATTCATTAAGCTTTCGCCGAATGTTACGGATATCGTAGCAATCGCAAAGGCTTGTGAAGAGGCAGGCGCAGACGGTATATGCCTTATAAATACAATGCTCGGTATGCGTATTGACCTTAAAAGACGTCAGCCTGTGATTGCAAATAAGATGGGCGGCTTCAGCGGCGACGCAATTTTCCCTGTAGCTGTCAGAATGGTGTATCAGGTGTCTAAGGCTTGCAATATCCCTGTTATGGGCTGCGGCGGTGTTTCCACTGCTCAGGATGTGATTGAAATGATGATGGCAGGTGCAACTGCTGTTCAGGTGGGTGCAGCAAATCTGGTTGACCCATATGCCTGTAAGAATATAATCGAGTCTCTTCCTGCTGAATGTGAAAAGCTCGGTATAGATAAATTAAGTGATATAATAGGAGTGATTGATTAATGGGTAAGGACGTAATTATTGCCTGTGACTTTTCATCTGCACAGGCTACCTTTGATTTCCTCGACAAGTTTACTGAGGAAAAGCCATTTGTAAAAATCGGTATGGAGCTCTACTATGCAGAGGGTCCGTCAATCGTTAAGGAGATTAAGAAGAGGGGACACAAGATTTTCCTTGACCTCAAGCTCCACGATATTCCAAATACTGTAAAAAAATCAATGGCTGTGCTTTCAAAGCTTGATGTGGATATGACCAATCTGCACGCAGCAGGTACAATTGATATGATGAAGGCTGCACTTGAAGGACTGACACGTGAGGACGGCACAAGACCTCTTCTTATCGCTGTTACTCAGCTTACCTCAACAAGTGAGGAAAGAATGCAGAATGAACTGCTTATTAATGCGTCAATCAACGATACAATTGTTAAGTATGCAAATAATGCAAAGGAAGCAGGGCTTGACGGTGTTGTATGCTCGCCGCTTGAGGCAGGTATGGTTAAGGACAGCTGCGGCAAGGCATTTATGACTGTAACACCAGGTGTGCGTTTTGCAGACGGTGATATTGGTGATCAGGTAAGAGTTACAACGCCTGCAAAGGCTAAGGAAATCGGCTCTGATTATATCGTAGTCGGCAGACCGATTACGGCAGCAGAAGACCCTGTTGCAGCATACAGACGCTGTGTAGCTGAATTTGTAGATGAATAGGATTGTAGGGGAGGGTCTCTGTGCCCTCCTGAAAGTATATATAAATCTTTGTTGACTAAGGAGAGTATGATGGAAGGTTATAAAAGAGAATTTATAGAATTTTTAGAGGGTGCAGGCGTTTTGAAATTCGGTGATTTCACTGCAAAGAGCGGAAGAAAAATCCCTTATTTTATAAATGCCGGCGACATTAAAACAGGTGAGCAGATTCAGAAATTAGGCGAGTTCTATGCCAAAGCTTATTTTGAAAAGGTAGGCAATAAAAAGACTGTGCTTTACGGACCTGCATATAAAGGAATTCCGATTGCGGTTTCAGTTGCCGTAGCTCTTGCAAAGCAGGGACTGGATGTTCCGTTCTTCTTCAACCGTAAGGAAGAAAAGGATCACGGCGAAGGCGGTGTTTTTGTAGGCTATACACCAAAGCAGGGCGAGGAAATCGTTATTGTTGAGGATGTTATCACTGCCGGCACAGCAATCCGAGAAAGTATGTCCATCCTTTCAGGACTTGAGGGCACAAAGGTTGCGGCCGTATTTGTTATGGTTGACCGTAAGGAAAAGGGCAAAACAGAAAAATCTGCAATGGCAGAGGTTGGCGAGGAATACGGTTTCCCTGTATATTCCGTTGTGGATGTTTACGATATTATTGAATATCTTGAAGAGGATGAAAAAAACCGTGAAAATGTTGAACGTATAAAGAAATATCTTGAAATTAACGGTGCAAAGGATGAATCGGAAGGAAACTAAAATGAGACATTTGCTTGATACAACTGATCTTTCTTTGGAAGAAATTGATGATATGATAGCGATTGCTATGGATATTATTGATAATAAGGAAAAATATGCTCATATCTGTGACGGCAAAAAGCTTGCAACACTTTTCTTTGAGCCGTCAACAAGAACACGCCTTTCCTTTGAGGCAGCAATGATGGAGCTTGGCGGCAATGTGCTCGGTTTTTCAGAGGCAGGCTCATCTTCTGCATCAAAGGGTGAAAGTGTTGAGGATACGGTTACAATGGTTTCCTGCTATGCTGATATCATCGCTATGCGCCATCCATTTGAGGGTGCACCGAGAGTTGCCAGCTACCGCAGCGGTGTACCGATTATCAATGCAGGTGACGGCGGTCATTCACATCCTACGCAGACTCTTACAGACCTTTTGACAATCTACCGTGAAAAGGGAACATTTGATAACCTTACTGTCGGTTTGTGCGGTGATCTTAAATTCGGCAGAACCGTGCATTCTCTTATTAAAGCAATGTGCAGATATAAGAATGTTAAGTTTGTCCTGATTTCCCCTAAGGAGCTTTCTGTTCCTGATTACATAAAGAGCGATGTCCTTGATAAAAGCGGCAATGAATATATTGAGGTTGAAACAATGGAGCAGGCTATGGATCAGCTTGATATCCTATATATGACCCGTATTCAGCGTGAGCGATTCTTTTCCGAAGATGAATATTTAAAGCATAAGGATGCCTTTGTGCTTGATCTTGATAAGCTTAAAACTGCCAAATCTGATTTAACGATTATGCACCCTCTGCCAAGAGTCAATGAAATTGCAACAGAGGTTGATGATGATCCAAGAGCAAAATACTTTGTTCAGGCCCTTAACGGTAAATATATTCGTATGGCACTGATTATGACGCTTCTTAAATGGGGAGGTGCTCTTTCATGAACATAGATGCTATTGAAAATGGTTATGTTATTGACCATATCCCGTCAGGCAAGGGTATGAGAGTTTATGAAATTCTGAATTTAAGCTCGCTGACCTGTCAGGTGGCAATTATCACAAATGCAAAGTCAAAAAAAAATGAGGCAAAGGATATTATAAAAATCAACGACCTTATTGACCTTGATCTGGATGTTATAGCTTACGTTGCACCTGAGGCTACGGTTAATGTTATCAGAAACAGTCAGCGCGTTGAAAAGCGTAAGCTGTCAATGCCAAAGGAGCTTAAGGATGTTATTAAATGTCCTAATCCGCGTTGTATATGCAATAATGAGCCTATCAGCCATATCTTTAAACTGACGGATGAGCTGGGTACATACCGCTGTCTTTATTGTGAAACAAAGGCAAAATGAGGTGAAATGGATGTCTGATGAAGATAAAATCAATGGCTTTGATGCTACTGAAATAAAGATTGCAGATGCCTTGAAAGCTTTGATGGAAACCAAATCATTTGAAAAAATTTCAGTTGCGGCAATAACAAATTTCTGCAACATTCATCGACAGACCTTTTATTATCATTTTACCGATAAATATGAACTGCTCGACTGGATATGCAAAACAGAGCTTATTGATCCTTTGACTGAAAATTTTTCTCTGGACAATATGTACGATAAGCTGAATGCAATGTTTGCAACAATGCAGAATAATCAGAACTTTTACAGAAGTGTGCTGAAAATCAATGCCAATGTTATATTCAATTATGTGAGTAAGCTTGCGGTAAACCAGTTTACGCAGACCTTTAATGATATTGAAAGGACATACGGTATTACGCATAAGGATGCAAAGGAAAATGAGCTTCTTGCAGAATTTTTCGGTTATGGTATTTCCGGTGTGGTCCTTGACTGGGCAGCACACGGAATGAAAGAAACTCCCAACGAACTTACAGAAAGAATCAGACATATTGTCGATGCCTGCAAGAGACTTGCCATTTCACGCATAAAATAAATGAACCCCTGCTGATATAAAATCCGCAGGGGTTATATTATGCTGTATATGATTGTCTATTAGCGGTTTGTGTTATATAATGTTTTTAACATATGACATGAAATAAATTACAAGTTTATATGGTTAGAAAATTGAGGTAAAAGTGATAGTCACTTTTACCTCAATCTATTAACAGCTCAAATGCAATGTCTCCGCGAGCATATTCATAATCATTCAGTTTGATTTCCCTGAAACCGAATTTTTTATAAATATGAATTGCAGGCTTCAGTTTACTGTTGGATAAAATGAACAGTCTTTTTGCACCGTGATGTATTGCCCATTGCATAGCTGCCTCAAAAACAGCACTTCCGCAGCCCTTGTGCACTCTGTTTTTATCGGAGCCGAGCTTGCATATTTCCCAAGTATTTGCGTCCATAGGTTTTGCCATACAGGTTGCGAGGGGAATATCATCTTCCACTGCAAAATAAATCATTGCTCCATTGGCTAATTCTTCGTCAATTTTTTCAAAGGTTTCAATATCTTCTTTTTCAAGGTATCCGAAATTGTCAAGAATCCAGTCGGTATTAAACTTTATGAACGAATCCTTGTATCTTGCATTGTACTCAGTGATTTTCATTTTCATTCTCCAATATTTCAATGATTTTTTCTAAATGATAGGAAAGTTGGTCCAAATCCTTATCGGAAAGCTTTATGATATTTTCTTCAATCTGTCGGTTTGATTCCATAATCAGCTTCTTGGCAAGTGCTTCCCCCTCTGCTGTAAGAGAAAGGAATATGATACGTGAATCCTGCTCGGACAATTCTCGTTTAATTAAAAATTTTGATTCAAATTTTTTTAGTATTCTGCTCAGATAGCTTTTATCAATATGAATGTTTTTGACGATATCTCTGGCGCTGATTTCTTTGTTTACATATATTTCATATAGTATCCGTGCTTCTGCTATAGAATACTCTGTGTTCAGATATTTCTGTGTGAGCAGGTGAAAATACGGCAAATAAAATCTGTTGAATTTTCTGATTGCTATTGCGGTTTGTAAGGATTTTTTCATATTATAAATAGTCCTTTCTCTGCGGTGTAAATACGTCAATTACTTCTCCTGCAGTCAGTACCTTGAAGGAATGAGGCTTGCTGCTCGGTATCGCATAGCTGTCGCCGCTGCCGAGTATCCATTTTTCAGTTCCGACTGTTAGTTCATATTCTCCGGATATAACATATCCGCATTGTTCATTCGGATGTGTATGTTCTGATGCAAAATCACCGTTTTTATAATTCATTTTGCACACCATACTCTTTTCTCCGACTGCCAAAGAATCAAGGTGAACACCTTTGAAAATCCTCTTTTTCGCATCTTCTTTTTTTACAACAATCCATGTATTCATAATGTTTTCTCCATGCAAAAGAATATAGTTGACTTTATCAACTATATTCAGTGTATCACACCTGGTTGATTTTGTCAACTAATTTTAAACGAAGTATATAAAAGATTATAAGCGAAAAAACGGACAGTTAAATTGAGGTGTCACAACGAAATAAACCAAAGAACAATATTGTCCTTTGGTTTAAAACTTCGTTATTGTACTTACGTATATTGTCTGCGTTCTTTGTTAATTATCTTTCTGCAAAAGGATTCTGTCGTTGTCGAAATCCTTGTTTTCCTTTTCCTTGTAAAGCTTAAGGAGGTCTGGGACTGACATCTCTTTTCTCGTATCACTGTCAAGGTCAATGATGATTTCACCGTTGTCCATCATAATGGTTCGTGTGCCTGTTACAAGTGCCTGTGACATATTATGGGTAATCATCATTGTGGTGATATTGTTTTCCTTAACAATTTTGTTTGTGATTTCCATTACCTTATCAGCCGTAACAGGGTCAAGTGCTGCCGTATGTTCATCCAGGAGCAACAGCTTCGGTGTTACAATTGTGCACATCAACAGTGTTACAACCTGTCTCTGTCCGCCTGAAAGCAGACCGATTTTTGTTTTCATACGGTCCTCAAGTCCCATATTGAATTTGGAAACCTCTTCACGGAAAAGCTCTCTTTTTTTTCTGCCGACTGCCTGTGAAAAGAAGCCTGAGCCTGCACGTGAGTAGGCGAGTGCCAGGTTTTCCTCAATTGTCATATTTGGTGCAGTGCCCTTCATTGGGTCCTGAAATACTCTGCCGATAAGCTTTGCTCTTCTGTGCTCCGGCATAAAAGAAATATCCTTGCCGTCAAGCATAATTTTTCCGCAGTCCTGTAAATATGTGCCGCATATCATATTGAACAGTGTTGATTTTCCTGCACCGTTTGAGCCGACTATGGTGACAAATTCTCCCTCTTTAAGAGAAAGATTAATGTTGTTCAGTGCAGTGTGCTCATTTACCGTTCCTTTGGCAAAGGTTTTTGAAACATTCATTATTTCAAGCATTTCTCTTTGCCTCCTTTTTTATCTTGCCGTTTTCAATCTGCTTTTTGATTTCAGGTATAATCAGTGTAACAGCAACGATGATTGCACAGGTCAGCTTCATAAGATTTTCACTGTTTTTGCCAAAGAGTGAAACATCAATAACAAAGGCAACAATAACCTTGTAGATTACGGAGCCCACAACGGCACTGATAAAGCCGAGTGCAACGCTCTTTTTACCGAAAATCGCTTCACCGATGATAACGGCGGCTAAGCCGTAAATGAGCGTGCCATTTGCAAAGCTCTGATCGGATAAGCCGAGATAGTGTGAAACAAGTGCACCTGAAAGAGCAATCAGACCATTGGCAAGAGCAAGACCGAATATAAGAGAAAAGTCAACATTGATTGATGATGCCTTAACCATATCCTTGTTATCACCTGTTGCTCTTATGCAAAGACCGAGATGTGTTCTGAAAAATACAATTACAAGTACAGTAATCACAATGCATATAACTGCACCGATAATTAAGCCGGTAATCTTCTTGTTTATTCCGCTGATTCCGACCATACTGAAGAATTTTGTAAATACCGAATTATCATTGAAATTCAGATTTGATGAGCCTCGCACCATAAGGTTTATGGAATAGAGTCCGCTCATCGTTATAATTCCTGCCAGTACAGGGTGAACCTTAAGCTTGGTCTGGAGCAATCCGGTTACAATACCGGCGAGCATACCTGCTATAAATGCTGCAACAAAGCTCATAAGACTAAACCCCTGTGACGCCACAACGGCTGCAACAGCAGAGCCGAAGCCAAAAGAGCCTTCCGTTGTAAGGTCCGGTATGTCAAGTATTCTTAATGATATATATATTCCGAGTGCGAGCAATCCGTAAAGAAAGCCCTCCTCAATAGCTGTAATATAAACCTGCATAAATTTAGATTCCTAGTGATTTGTTTTTTTAGATTTCAGTTCACCAAACTATATTATAGGGGAGGGTCTTGCCCTCCCATTTAAAAAATTATTCGTTTACAACCTGAATTTCGTATCCGATCGCGTCCTTTGTCGGTGTTTCAATACCAAGTGATTTTGCGATACCGCTATTAAAAGTGCAGTAGTCAATGCCTACAACCTCTGACGGAATTTCCGAAATAGCCTTGCCGCTCATATATTCAATGCACTTGTCAGCTGTTTTTGCGCCGATACCCTTATCGTCAATTGCAAGAGTTGCAAGGCAGCCGCTGTTAACAGTTGTTGCGGATGAGCAGTAGGTAGGAATTTTTGCCTCCTCACAAACCTGTGAAAGCGACTGTACACCGTCCTGAACAATAGCATCGTTTGGTACGAAGATTACGTCACATCCCTTTGAAATCAGCGTTTCTGCCGCACTCTTTACATCTGCTGATGTCTCAACAGTAGATGACTCGTATTTAATACCCTTTGAATCAAGATAAGCCTGTGCCGACTCAACAGTGTCAACAGCATTAACCTGTGATGTGGAATAAACAAATCCCCACTTTGTTACATTCGGTGTAATCTTGTAGCCCATTTCAATGATGTCACCAACAGGGATTGCGTTTGATGTACCTGTTGCATTCTTGTCAGGCGTATTCATATCCGTGATTACCTGAGCCTGAACAGGTGCTGATACTGCACAGAAGAAGCAAGGAGTATCAGAACTAAGATTAACAAGTGTTTGTGTGCAGGCAGTACCGATTGTGAAAATCGCATCATAGGAGCCGTCGTCCATTGCGTTGATGATTGTTGAAAGTGCTGACGGATCACCCTGCGCATCCTTGTAATCAAAGGTAGCATTTTCATAGCCGTTTGCTTTCATCTGCTCAATGATGCCGTCTTTCATATCCACGAAAGCACCGTTTGCACCTGTCTGTACAACAATACCGAATTTAGCTGGATTGGCAGTATCAGGTGTTGTTGACTCGTTGTTATCCTTGTTTGCGGAGCAGCCTGCGAAGCAAACGGCAACCATAAGCACTGCAAGTAATACTGCAGCAATTTTTTTCAATGTTTTTTTCATAATGAAACCTCACTTAATTCGTTTTATTATATTCTTCAAGCTCATAAAAAGCTTCTGATACCATTTCTTCGGAAATATGATATGGATTATGCTCAATATCCTTCATACTGCAAACCATAGGTACAAGCTTGTCTAAATCCTGCTCACTCATTTCAATGTCAGCAAGACAGGTAGGCAGACCGACTGATTTATTGAAATCATAAATCTTTTTAAACATTTCCTTGTTGTTGTCAACCAGCAGGAGAATCAGTACGCCGTAGCCCACAACCTCACCGTGAAGATGTCTTTCTTCAATATGCGGATAGGATGTAAGTGCATAAAAAACAGCGTGGGCAAGACCTGTGTTGTAATCAATGATATGCTCTGCCGTCAGAAGTATGGACGCAATTCCGGTTGTCACAACAACGGATAGAATAACCTGCTCCACCTCAAAGCTGTTTATTCCTGCCTTGAAATCATCAAGCGCCTTTCTTCCGTATTTTAACAGGGGATGCAGGCACATCGCACTTGTTGTAACACCAAGCTCATGGTAGTGCACCAGATCTTCACCGCGACTGCTCATTTCTGCTTCAAAATATTTTGCATAGGTGTCACCCATACCTGCCCAAATATATTTTGACGGTGACTGCGCAATTACAGGTGTATAAATAAAGCAGTGTTTTGCAGGAGCCGGGAAAAAGAACGGCTCCTTGAAACTGCCATCATGGTTATACATAATGGAAACTGCAGTAGTTCCTGCACAGTTTGATGCAATTGTCGGAAAAGTGAACACCGTTTTACCAATCACAAAAGCCAGTGCCTTTGCCGTATCAAGAGCCTTTCCGCCGCCGATTGCAAATATCATATCCGCATTCTGCACTGCGGTATTGCTTTTGAGCATTTCAATATTTTCATAGCTTGCCTCACCGCCGTACCAGACAAAATCAAGTATTTCAAGCTCAGTATTCTTTACGCTTTCTTCAAGCAAATCTCTGACCTTGCTGACAGCGGTTTTGCCGCCTATACATACAACCTTTTTACCAAAAGGAGAGCATATTTCGGCAATCTTATTATATACATTATCACCGATGGAATAGCTCGGCAGGCTTATAGAATAATTATCCAAAAAGCAGGACTCCCTATTACTACTTTAATTTGATAAAGTGAATTATAGCATTATATTATTCAAATGTCAAACAAACATTGCACTTGTTTAATTTTTGTATTTGGTATATACTGTTTTTGATTTGGTAGGTGATGATATGGCTATTTCGGTTATGCTTAAACCGGCATCCAGCAATTGCAATCTGAGATGTGAATATTGCTTTTATCATTCTCTTTCCTCTCAGCGAAAGGAATTCACAAAGGGAATGATGAGCATTGATACTGCAAAAAGAGTAATTGACTCCGCTTTTGAATTTGCAAAAGGGACCGATGTGTATTTTACCTTTCAGGGCGGTGAGCCTCTTCTCTGTGATATTTCCTTTTATGAAAATTTTGTTGCTTACATAAAAGAAAAAAATTCAGATAATGCACCAGTGCATCTATGCCTTCAGACAAACGCAACGCTTATCAATGAGGATTATGCTGCGTTTTTCAAAAAAAACAATTTTCTTATCGGTGTATCACTTGACGGAAATGAGGAGCTGAATTTCTATCGTATATATCAGAACGGCGAAAATACCTTTAATGATGTTATGGCAGGGATTTCACTTCTGAAAAAGCATGGTGTTGCTTTCAATGTTCTTTCAGTATTGACAAAGCGTACTGCACAGAATTTCAGAAAAGCGTACAGGTTCTTTAAAGAAAATGATTTAAGGTATCTTCAGTTTATTCCTTGTCTGAGACCTTTGCAGGGCGATTTTGATGAAGAGCTTTATATGGGTAATGATGATTACCGTGAATTCCTTACAAGAGGCTTTAACATTTATTTTAATGATTATATGAGGGGCGAGACCGTTTCCATACGCTCCTTTGATAATTATGTTTCCCTTACAAACGGCAATAATGCAGAGCAGTGTGGTATGAATGGCTGCTGTTCAACACAGTTTGTTGTTGAGGGTGACGGCAGTGTTTATCCCTGTGATTTTTACTGTACGGATAGCTGGTATCTCGGTAATATTAATGAAAGCTCCTTTGACGAGCTTTATCACTGTGAAAAATCAGTTGAATTTCTCAAAGAGTCCTTTAAGCTGGATGATAAGTGTAAGGACTGCAGATATTTCTATATCTGTCGTGGCGGCGGATGCAAGCGTAGTCGGCAGGACACGGATTACTGCGATGCATATAAAAGCTTTTTTGAAAACAGCGAATATAAACTAAAACAGATGAAAGGGTAATCATTTATGAAAAAAGCAATTTCAGTCATTCTCTCTTTAGTATTGATGATGAGCATATTTACAGCCTGCTCAAAAGCAGAGGATAAGAATAAAAATGATACGGAAAATGTGACCATAACGATCGATTCGCATTACAGCAGTATGGATTCAAGTGTTGTAAGGGCATATGAAAAACTTTGCAATGCGGTGATTGCAGGTGAAAAAGAAGTTAAATTCAATGCTGCTCTTTCAGATGATGTGTATCAGCTTTTTTATACCTGCTTTCCGCTGTATGCACTTGTGGACAGTGTTAAAACTTTAGATGATATGTCAGGTGCTTCGATAACCTATAAGAACAGTGACGAGGAACATCAGAAACTTGTATCGGAATTTTGTGCTGAGCTTGAGGAAATAAAGGCTGATTGTGAATACGGCAATGTGAATGCTTCACGTTATGTTTTTAATGTTTATGATTATATAGTAAATAATATAAAAATTGACAATTCTGTTGTAAGTGCTTTCGATACAATGATGCAGGGTAAAGGCTGTCCTGCGGCAATATGCTCCGTGTTTGAATATCTGGTTTTACAGGGTGGGGGAAATGCCAGCCACGTTTCAAGTGCACTTGAAATTGTTTCCTATGCACAATTTATGGGGAAGTGGTATTATTTTAATCCTGCTGTGGATATCAGTGACAACGGGGAAAAGACACTTAAAGGCTTTGCTATGGATAGTAAGAGAGCCGGAGGCATGCTTTTCTTTTATACGGATTCCGTTCTGTCTCTTATACACATCTCCGAGCCCACGAGACTAAGGCGAATCTCGTA
>UQVI01000042.1 GCA_900544515.1 uncultured Oscillospiraceae bacterium
CTTGCAAATTCATTGGGCATTAAGCTTAATGACGATTGCCAGAGCTTTACCGTAAATCAGAGTGCTTCAGCGATGACAGCAAATGAGTATGCCAATTTCAATGAATCCGGCGTTGCATATCACTATGTGATGTTCAGATAAAATAAAAAATAAATTTCATAAATACCCTGAACTAACGAAGTTTGGGGTATTTTTTTCTTTACATTGTTTATATATTGTAATATAATATTAACCATTGTATCTTTAAAAATATTAGCAAATATATATTTTAGGAACAATAGCTGAAAGGGAAGAGATAATGATTATTGCAGTTGATGTTGGCAATACAAATATTGTCATAGGTTTTTTTAACGGAGATAAGCTTGTCAACGAGTGCAGGCTGTCAACCGCTGTAGATGATTCGGCTGATGAGTATGCAATTAAGCTTAACAGCATTTTTGAAATTTTCAAAATAAAGGTTGATGATATCGAGGGCAGTGTCCTTTCCTGTGTTGTTCCTCCGCTTAACAGAACTATTTCAAAAGCACTTATGCTGATTACGGGGAAAACACCGATTGTAGTGGGGCCTGGAGTGAAAACCGGACTGAATATTAAGATAAAAAATCCTGCTGAGTTGGGTGCAGGTATGGTAGTAGGTGCTGTTGCAAGCACTGCAAAATATCCCTGTCCGCAGATTCTATTTGATTTGGGCACTGCTACAACAGCTTCGGTTATTGATAAAAACGGATGTTTCTTGGGCTGTGCAATTCTCTGTGGAGTGAGAACAGGTCTCAACGCTCTTGCATCCTCTACGGCCCAGCTTCCTCAGATTGAAATAGCGGCTCCTGAAAATGTTATCGGTACAAATACCATTGATTCTATGCGAAGCGGAACTGTGCTCGGTACAGCTGCTATGCTTGACGGAATGATAAAAAGATTTGAGGCTGAGCTCGGAGAAAAGGCAACAGTAATTGTAACAGGCGGACTCGGCGGAGTTATTGCAAAAAATTGTGAAAATGATGTTATCGTTGACAGGCATCTGCTTATCGACGGACTTAGAATGATATACGAAAAAAATAAAAAGTAGGAGAAAGAATATGGCAGTATTTCGTGGCTTTAAAGCATACAGACCGGCTTGTGACAAGCAGTCACTGATTCCGGCACTTCCTTACGATGTTATGAACAGTGAGGAAGCAAGGGAAATGGTTGAGGGGAATCCTTATTCCTTTTTACACGTTGACAAGGCAGAGATTGATTTGCCTTTGGGAACAGATATTTATGATGATTCTGTTTACGAAAAGGCAAAGGAAAATCTTCTGAATCTGGAAAATACAGGTGCACTGGTTCAGGATAATATGCCTTGCCTTTATATTTACAGGCAGGTGATGAACGGCAGAGCACAGATTGGTATTGTAGGGTGTGCATCCATTGATGATTATTTGAACAATATCATCAAAAAGCATGAGCATACACTGGCTAAAAAGGAAATTGACCGCATCCGTCATGTAGATACCTGTGACGCAAATACAGGCCCTATCTTTCTTACATACAGAAAAAATGATGAAATCAACAATATAGTAGGGGATTGGATGAACAGTCATAATTCTGTTTATGATTTTACTGCAGATGATGTTGAGCAGACTGTATGGGTTGTTGATGATGCTGATGCTGTGGCATCACTTTCAGCATTGTTTGATACAGTACCTGCAATGTATATCGCTGACGGACATCACAGATGTGCATCTGCAGTTAAGGTAGGTCAGATGAGAAGGGAAAGTAATCCTAATTATACAGGCGATGAGGAATTCAATTTCTTCCTTGCAGTTGCATTCCCTGATGATCAGCTTGAGATTATGGATTATAACCGTGTTGTAAAAGACCTGAATGGTATGAGTGAAAAGGAATTCCTTGACCGACTTTCCGAAAAGTTTGTGGTTGCAAGGTGTGACGGCAGATTCAAGCCTGAGAAAAAGCACACCTTTGGTATGCTGATTAAAAATCAGTGGTACAGCCTTGAGGCAAAGAACGAGATTATAAATGAGCTTGACCCTGTGGCAAGGCTGGATGTTTCCGTTTTGCAGGACAATGTGCTTGCACCGATTCTTAATATTACCAATCCTAAGAATGATGAGAGAATTGATTTCATTGGCGGTATTCGCGGACTTGGTGAGCTTGAAAAGAGAGCGGCGAATGATATGCAGCTTGCATTTGCAATGTATCCCACAACAGTAGATGATCTTATGGCGATTGCAGACGCAGGACTGATTATGCCGCCTAAATCAACCTGGTTTGAGCC
Organism: uncultured Oscillospiraceae bacterium; assembly: GCA_900544515.1. GTDB lineage: Bacteria > Bacillota > Clostridia > Oscillospirales > Acutalibacteraceae > Eubacterium_R. Next base: position 2,276 of record UQVI01000042.1, read on the forward strand.
AAAGCTTCTTTCAGGACTTTTTATTCACCATTTGTCTTGATTTATAATGTGATTGAAAGACAGATGTCTTGAATATTCTATAAATGTGTGTTAAAATATTTGGTGTATTTATTTAGGAGGTTTAGCAGTGAAAGAAGAAAACAGAAAATATGCCCAAGAGGCATACGAACTTACAAGCTATGCTGCCAAAGAAATCGGCTCAAGGCTTCCGGGTTCGGATGGTGAGAAAAAGTATGCTGATTTTATGGGGGATAAGCTTCGTGAAATTGGCATTGAACCAAAGCAGGAGGAGTTTGCAGTCTCTCCGAGATCATCAATCGGAGGTCTGTCTTACGCAGGCTGGTCAGGCGTTATTCTGAGTGCCTTAGCCTTTTTTGCAATTAATATTTCATCAGTGTGGTTTGGTATGGCGGGTCTGGCAGTTGTAACAATTATCTGGCTTGTTTTCAGCTGCTTTTTCTACAAAACGTGGTTTGATATGTTCTTTCCGCAGGAGATTTCACAAAATACATACGGTGAGCTTGTGCCGGAGGATGGCAAGTATGATTATACAATCATTCTTTCCGGTCACACGGATACCAGCTGGTGCTGGCGTCATTCAGAGCACGCATATAAGTACAAGGATAAGCCGATTATAGGTATGCTTGCCACATACGGCAAGGTAGGCTTTGGTGCAGTTTGCTTCTTCTTTATTGCAATTGTTTCTATATTGATGGCCGCTGTATATACAGGTGTATACACAGGTGCACAATGGGCAAATGAATTGATTTACAGAGAGAGCTTCAATAACTTTTTGATTGCTATGCACTTTCTGCCGATTATCACAGCTATCGGTTCACTTTTTGTTGTTATGTGGGGCGATCCGAATCCACGCAATGCGTCACGCGGAGCTATGGATAATGCAACAGGCTGTGCACTCAGCTATGAGGTAATCAAATATTTCAAAGAAAATCCTGAAAAAATGCCGAAAAACTGCCGTATTGTTGACTGTAATATCGGTTCTGAGGAGGCAGGTCTCAGGGGATCTATGTTCTTTGCACAGGAGCATAAAAACGATGATCTGACAAAGAATGCGTGGAATATTAACATTGACTCTGTAGCTGATGAAGGATATTTTGAAGTTGTTATTAAGGACGATTGGCAGGGTGTCCGTTTTGATACAGATATGGAAAAAATGTTTAAAGAAACATTTAATGAGCTTGGAATTGAGAGCAAAACAAATGGCTGTATTCATAATCCTGTCGGAGGCTGTGATTCAACACCTATGACAAAGGCAGGAATAAAATCAGTTACCTTTGCTGCACAGAATCCGGTTCTGACATATTACTATCATACCTGGAGAGATATGCCTGAGCGCTTCAGCGTAGATACAGTCGGCGACGGCTTTGATGTTGTACTGGGTGTAATTGATAAAATTTCAAAATTCCAGGAAGAACACGGCTATAATGGACCGCAAAAGAAATAAGGTTTTAGATTCCGTTTTGCAGAGATAGCGAAAAGCTATCTCTGCTTTTTTATTATTGAAATTGTATACATTATATGGTATTATACAAATATAATTAAATTGAAGACAGGAGAAAGTCTATGAAAATTGCTAAGGAATATTCTGAGAATATTGATATTCAGAGGAATACCGACTATGCCGTAAGAGGTATAACAAAAATCTGTAAGAAAATAGGTCCTCGTAAGCCGGGTTCACCTGAGGAGCTTCGTGCTCAGCAATGGATGGAAAAGGATATGAAGAACTATTGTAATAAAACGGAAATCGAGTCTTTTACCTTACATAGACAGGGCTTTATGGGCTTTATCCCATTCACAGTTGCCTGCGGTGTTGCATCTGTATTTGTGAACTGGTTTGCATCGCCTATTGCAGCACTTGTGCTTTGTGTGCTTGCGTTTATTCCTCTTTTGTTCGAATTCTTAATGTATAAGGAGTTCGATGACTTTCTTTTCCCTAAGCAGACCTCACACAATATGATTGCTACAAGAAGTCCTAAGGGCGAGGTTAAGCAGAGAATCATTCTGGTCGGTCATTCCGACAGTCAGTTTGAGTGGACACTCAACTACCTTATGGGCGGCTTACAGGCTAAGCTGTTTGTTGAGATTCCTGCTGTTGTAGGTCTGATTGTTCAGACTGTTTATGCAGTCATTTGCCTTATTGTTGGCAAGGGCGGTGCAGCAATGGATATTGAAAAGACAAAGTGGTTCTTCATTCTTTTCTTTGTTGTTTCCTGTGTATTCATTCCGTTTGAAATTGCATTCCTCTTCTTCCAGAGCTGGACTAAGTCGGTACCGGGTGCATCTGACAACCTTTCAGGCTGCTACGCAGGTATGGCTGCGATCAAGGCTCTTGATGAGGCAGGCATTGAATTTGAAAACACTGAGGTTACAATGATTTGCTCAGGCTCAGAAGAGGCAGGGCTTCGCGGTGCAAAGGCTTATGCAAAAGCACACGAGCAGGAGCTTAAGGATTTACCGACAGCAGTTATTGCAATTGATACCTTCCGTGACCTTGAGGATATGGCGGTTTATGACCGTGACCTTTCAGGTACTGTTCAGCACGATTACGGTGTAAAGCATCTTGTTAAGAATGCTGCTGCAAACTGCGGTTATGATTTGTCCTTTGAGTCAATCTATATCGGTGGCAGTGACGCGGCTGCATTCACACAGCGCGGCATTAAGGCAACAGGCTTTGCTGCTATGAATCCTGATCCGCCGCGTTATTATCATACGCGTCTTGATACTCCTGAAAATCTCAGACCTGAGGCTATTGCGGCAGGTATTGAAATTCTTTGTGAGACAATCTGTATGTATGATAAGGAAGGCTTGCCTACAAAATAATATCAAGTATACATAATATGGATGTGCAGACAGGTTTGTGCCTGTCTGCTTTTTTTATTTTATAAAAAACTTTGTAACACTTTGCAGGATTTTCGCTACTTAAATAATGACGGCGTCAGGGAGGTGTGCAGTATGAGAAATAATGATTTGTATTTCATTAAGGATAAGTTCAATAATGTGCAGCCTGATGTGCCGAGTGGCCTTGATGAGGATTTGCTCAAATATCAGATTCTTTCAAAGAAAGAGCATAAGACAATAAAATTTGAACAGAAAAAGAAAATCAATTTCAAACCGATTTTTACAGTGGCAGCCTGTTTTATATTAGCGTTCGGTGTGCTTATGGCAGTTAATCCGTTTGCGAAAAATGAAATGAAAGCAGAAAATTTCAAGGACTACGATGAAATAAATACCGTTGTTGCAGGCCTTGAAAAATGGGGCGCAGGAGAAGGTATGGGCTCAGGCGGGTCCACTCTGTTCCAGGATCCTTTTATGGTGTGGCACAGGCTGAGGTTGAGGGCTTTGTTCCTAAAAGTGAAAACCTCAGCATAAAGGCAAAGAATATCTACCGATTTGAAAATATTAAAACTGCGAATTATATGATAATCGGTGCTGTTGATGTGAAATCAGGCAAAAGAGCTGCTGAAACAAGGGCAATACTCGGCTGCTTTTATGAATCCTATATTACAGACGGACAGCTTTATGTTGCCGGTGACAGTGCATACTGGTCGGACAGAACGGCTGAATCGGAATATATCAGATATACTTTCAGCACAGGTAAAGCAGTGCTTGAAGCACCTGAACGGGTGAATTTGCCTGCATTTATTGAACTTGCAGATGGTGCGTGTTATGATGTAAATGATACCTTGATTAAGCTTGATAATAACAGGCTGATTTCAATCACCAACAGAATTGACTTTGAAAAACGTGAAGCTCTCGGCGGTCAGGAAATTGTGCTTTATGATGTAACCGATATGTCAAATCTGCTTGTGCTTGACAGACTTGTGCTTGAAGATGCACAAAGTTGTACGGATATAAGACAGGATGAAAGCGGTGTTTTTACCATATCAACCTATTTTGCAGATGATGAGCGAAGAACGGACGGCGTTGAGTCCTTTGAAATCACAGAGAATAAGATTGTGTCAAAAGGTGAATTTGCAAATCAGAGCAACTTGATGTATTATGGAAGTGATATCATCGTCGGTGATTATGTCTATTCCTTTGATAAAAATGATGAGGCAGAGGAAAATGATAAGGTCACAATACATCCGTATAAATATAAGTAAGGAGAATCAAGATGAAAAAGATTGTATCCATATTAATCGCATTTGCGGTCATTTTATCAGCAATATCAGTAAGCACGATAACCTCATTTGCGCAGGAATGGGAGGACAGAAGAAATATACAGGATTCTGCGGGTTATGTAAACGGAACAGTCGGCGGAAATATTTCAACTGAATATGATAGTGCAACAGAGGGGTTAAAAATCACTTACGGCGGAGAGGGAACATTGACCGGTTGGGAATTTCCGCTTCTTGTGGAGGGACAGGATTATGATGTTCTGTCAGAGGATATAGATAATAATGTGATTATCATAAAGCTCCTTGACGGCGGACGAGGAGAAATACCCTATATCAATGCCTTAGTTGATTTTGGTAATGAAACCGTAACGGAAGAAAGTGAGCCTGAAACACAGGCAAAGCCAAATACAGATGATACAGCTGATGAAAAGTCTGCATCCGATACGAAAGAGAACACTGAAGATGAATTTACAATGGATGTAACCTTTGACTTATTGGCAGATAATGCTGCTGAAAAGGCTGAACCTAATGGTGCAAAAACCGTTATTATTGCAGTAGCCGCAGGTGCGGCAGTATGCATAGCTGTTCTTATTGCGTTAAAAATTAAAAAAACAAAATTAAAATAAATATCAGATTTCATATTAAATATTAAATATTAAATATAGTATTCTTTGATTTAATTTTAAAATTTGTATAAATCACCTGTTATTGTAAAAAATGATAGCAGGTGATTTTTATGATTATGATGTTTATAAAGGCGTTTGTGGTCGGCGGTTTGATTTGTGTTATAGGTCAGCTGCTCATTGATTTAACAAAGCTTACTCCTGCCAAGATACTTGTTCTGTTCGTTTGTCTCGGTGTTCTTCTGGGTGGTATCGGTGTTTATCAGCCTCTTGTTGATTTTGCCGGTGCAGGGGCAACCGTTCCGTTGACAGGCTTTGGAAATGCACTTGCTAAGGGTGTTAAAGAGGCAATACAGCGTGACGGCTTTCTCGGTGTTATAACAGGCGGCTTTACTGCCTGTGCAGCAGGCGTTACCGTTGCAATGCTCAGCGGACTTATTGTGGCCATGATATGCAAGCCGAAGGATAAATAAAGTAGTATATTGTCAATGGAATTATCTTGATAAATCCGGATAAATATGGTATAATAACAAACGGAAAAAATTATAAATGAGTTATGGAGGTAATTCAATGGCTATGACATATGAATCAGTAGTTCAGGCTACAAGAAAGAAGTTTTTGAATACAGACGTGTCCTCAGTTTCCGGAACACTTGCTTTTCAGATTAATCTTGTTGGTAAGGTTGAGGGTATTTTCTATATTGAAATCAAGGACGGCAGAGTTCATGTTGAGCCGTATGAATATTACGACAGAAATGCTATCCTTACTATGAATGCAACAAATTTCACAAAGCTTATCAACGGAAAGCTTGATCCTGTGATTGCATTTACAACAGGTAAGCTTAAGGTTGACGGTGATATCAATGCTGCACTTGAGCTTGTTAAATTTATTAAATAATGAAAGATGTTTGAAAGGATAGTGGCTGCACTATCCTTTACTTTTGATTTGAGGTGTTTGTTATGTTTAAAAAGGTAGAATTTACAGAGGTTAAGGATAACGTCGTTGACCTTTTGAAGAACCGCTGGGGACTTGTTACCGCCGGTGATGAAAACGGCTGCAACACAATGACTGTTTCCTGGGGTGCAGTCGGCGAGCTGTGGGGAAAGGATATGGCAACCATTTACATCCGTCCGCAGAGGTATACGGAGGAGTACCTTAATAAGAAAGAGTACTTTACACTCAGCTTTTATAAGCCTGAGGATAAAAAGAGAATTCACGGCATCTGCGGTTCAAAGAGCGGCAGGGACGTTGATAAGATAAAGGAATGTGCACTCACACCTTGCTTTGAAGAAAAAGCACCTTATTTTGAAGATGCTGAGCTTGTACTTATCTGTAAGAAAATGGCAAAGGGAAAGTTTGACCCTGCTGACTTTATTGACGAGTCCATTACGGATACCTGGTATCCTGATAAGGATTTTCATTTTATCTATTACGGTGCGATTGAAAAGGTGCTTGTTAAAGAATAATGCTTTATATTTTGGGACAGATTCTTAATTTATAAGATTTGTCTTGATTTTCAAGTGCTTATATAGTATAATACTAAAAGCGAAAAGGTAGGGGTTTTGTCCTTATTTCATAATGTAGCGTATGGGCCCTGTGCAACGGAGTGCTACGAACCTTGTCAGGCGGGGAACCGAGCAGCAATAAGTGGATTATTCTGTGTGCCGCAGACAAGTCTGTGCGTTACATTATGAAATAAGCAGCTTCTGCCTTTTCATTATCTTGACAGTAATTTGTTTTGGGAGGTAGCATATGTATCAGGTTTTATACAGAAAATACAGACCTAAGAACTTTTCCGATGTTTACGGACAGGACCATGTTATCTCCACATTGAAAAATGAGATAAAAGAGGACAGGATTTCCCACGCGTATCTCTTTACAGGCTCACGCGGTACAGGTAAAACAACCTGTGCAAAAATACTTGCAAAGGCAGTGAACTGTGAAAATTCAGATAACGGTGAGCCTTGTAACGAGTGTGAGGTTTGTCGCGGACTTGACGGCGGTACGATTTACGATGTGGTTGAAATAGATGCTGCATCAAATAACGGTGTTGATAATATCCGTGATTTGCGTGAGGAGGCTAACTATACGCCAAGCAGGGGACGTTACAGAGTTTACATCATAGATGAGGTGCATATGCTCTCAACAGGTGCTTTCAATGCATTGCTGAAAACTCTGGAGGAACCGCCTGCCCACGTAATATTCATTCTTGCAACGACGGAGGTTCATAAGCTCCCTGCTACAATTCTGTCACGCTGTCAGCGTTTTGATTTCAAGCGTATTCAACCTGAAACAATGGCTGTCAGACTGAATGAGGTAGCAGAGCTTGAGGGTATGTCTCTTGACCCTGATGCGGCCGTTCTCATTGCAAGGATTGCTGACGGTGCACTGCGTGACGGACTGTCCATACTTGATCAGTGCGGCAGCAGAAGTAAGCATATTGATTCGGCACTTGTTTCGCAGGTTGCAGGACTTGCAGGACGTGAGGTACTTTACAGACTGACCGACTGCGTAAGCCGTAAAAACAGCTCATCCGCTATGGAGATTATTGCAGAGCTTTATCAGAACAGCTATGATATGGAACGTCTCTGCGTTGAAATGATTAATCATTTCAGAAATTTTCTGATTGTAAAAACCGTTAAGAAAAGCCGTGAGCTTATTGTCTGTACGGATAATGAATATAATTCAACCCTTGAGAGTTCAAAGCAGTTTACGCTTGAAAATGTAATCTTTGGTCTTGATTTATTCCAGAACACACTGACCTCCATTAAAGCAGGTGCTAATTCCAGAATCGAAATGGAAATGTCCTTTATCAAGCTTTGCGAGCCGAAGCTTGATGCGTCACAGGATGCACTGCTTGAACGGATTTCTCAGCTTGAAAGGGCAGTAAGAAACGGCGTTCCTGCTCAGGCATCTGCCCCTTCACCTGCAGTTACCCCTGTACCGAAGGCGGAAAATTTATGCGAGGTTAAGATTGCAGAGGAGACCGCAACCTTCCCTGTATTCCCTGCGGCAGATGATGATAAGCGCTTTAAAAGGACAGAGCCTAAGAAAGAAGAAACACCGCAGAATATACTTCCACAGAATCCTTCTGAGCCTGCCCCTCAGCCTGAAATCACGCCTGATTTCAACGACCCTGCACCGATTTCACAGCCTGTCAGCGGTGTCAGTGAATTTGAGCACTGGGCAGAATTTCTTGATATTATCCATAAAACGGATATTGCACTTTTCGGCGTGCTCAGCGGAGCGGGTGCGCATTTTGACAGCGGACGCTTCGTTATCGACAGTACCAATCCAACCATAAAGCAGTTTATCCAGATACCTACACACCTTAAAGCAATCAAGCAGGCGGTGCTGGAGGTAACAGGACAGCCCTATAAAATTGCAGTCAGCAAGCCTAAGACTCAGTCACAGCAAAAACGTGATTTGCTGGAGGATCTGATAAACCAGGCACAGAATAATGTTAAAATAAATTTTGAATAAAATAGGAGAATAAATTTATGAAAGCAAGACTTCCAAAGGGAATGGGCGGCGGCCCTCAGAATATGCAGAGTATGCTCCGTCAGGCACAGAAGATGCAGGAGGATATCGAAGCTAAAAAAGCTGAGCTTGAGGAAAAAGAATATGTTGTTACTTCAGGCGGCGGTATGGTAGAAATTACAGTTAAGGGTAATCACGAGATTAAGTCAATCGGACTTGATCCTGAGGTGGTTGACCCTGATGATATTGAAATGCTTGAGGATATGCTCGTTGCAGCATTCAATGAGGCAATGCGTCAGATTGATGAGGAATCAGAGAGAGAGCTGGAAAAGGTAACCGGCGGTCTCAACATTCCGGGCCTTTAAAATGCAATCTTTTTGCCTGAAATCGCAGCATTTTATTTGCTAAAGTAGTGTTAAAATATTATTTATTATTTAGTTGACATTCAGAGGTAGTTATGGCGTTTAATCTTGCACCACTTCAGAATTTAATAGATCAGTTTGAGCGTATGCAGGGTATCGGTCATAAAACTGCACAACGTATGGCATTTTATGTTCTCGGCTTGTCAGATGCACAGGCAAGGGAATTTGCTCAGGCGATTACAGATGCGCACACAAAAATCAAGCAGTGCAGTGTGTGCTGTGATTTGGCAGACGATGAGCTTTGTCCGATTTGTAAGAGCAATACAAGGGATAAAAGTGTTATCTGTGTTGTGGAGGATCCGCGTGATGTTGCGGCAATTGAACGTACGCATGAGTATAACGGAACGTATCACGTTCTGCACGGAGCAATTTCACCTATGGACAATATCGGACCTGACCAGATACGAATCAAGGAGCTTGTTGCAAGGCTTAGCGACGATACGGTGGAGGAGGTTATTATGGCAACCAATCCCACTGTTGAGGGTGAGGCAACGGCGATGTACATAAGCAGGCTTTTAAAGCCTCTGGGTATTACTGTGAGCAGGCTTGCTTACGGTGTGCCTGTCGGTGCGGATTTGGAGTATGCCGATGAGGTTACACTTTCACGTGCTATTGAGGGCAGAAGCCTGATTTAAAATAATTTTAAGGAGTGATAGACTTGGATAAGAATGAAAAACAAATAATTGCCAATAATAAAAAAGCCTATCACGACTATTTTGTGCTTGAAACCTATGAGGCGGGTATTGAGCTTTTTGGTACGGAAATCAAATCTATCAGAAATGGAAGAGTCAACTTAAAGGACAGCTTTTGTTCTGTTGATGATGGTGAAATGTTCGTTATAGGTATGCATATTTCGCCCTATGAAATGGGAAACCGTTTTAATCGTGATCCTATGCGTAAGAAAAGGCTTCTTCTTCATAAACGGGAGATCATGAAACTTTTCGGTCAGTCACAGCAGCAGGGTCTGTCGATTATTCCGCTTCGGATTTATCTTTCTAAAGGCCTGTCTCTTATACACATCTCCGAGCCCACGAGACTAAGGCGAATCTCG